>JBEKHU010000762.1:0-2639 GCA_050012115.1 Bryobacteraceae bacterium
CGTGGACGACATACTGGATGGCCTCCCGCACATCCTGGTCCTTCCACAACCAGCGCGTGCTGCCATGGTGCGCCCAGCGCCTGCGAACCATTCCGTCACATCGCTGGCGGTTCAACGCCCGACTAGCGTAAGATTTGAGCGCGTTCATGACTCTCTCGGGCTGAACCTCGGCCTCCAGGATGGCGTGCACGTGATTGGTCCGCACGTGCGCGGCCAACAAACCCCAACCACGGTGCAGACAGACTTCGCGCAGGGCCTCAAGCACGGCTGAGCGAGCTTCTTGATCGAGCGTATACGGCGGCTGGTGCATGCTTCGAGTTTCCGTCGACTCGCGCTGCGGGTCGGCTTCCACCAAGCGGCTTCCGAACTGCTTGTGGCGCCGATCAACGGAACCCGTTGCACCGCCGTGCAAGTGCGCACCGTAACACGCAAATGTGATGAGGTATCGCATGCGGGTCTTGGACACTCATTCTGGCAGACCACGGCGTCGAATGACATTGCAGGAGTTTCATGCGGTATTGCAGATCGAGGGCGCGGACCGACTCCCTTACGGTCGCGGCTCTGAAACAAGCGGTTCCGAAACGAGCGGATCAATACGACTGCTCACTGCGGTCGCGGCTCGGTTGAACGGCTCGCAGGAGGCGGGTGGGAGAGGCTGGGAAACAAACGGACCACCGGAGGCGGTTGGATGTATGATCGTTGACGGCCAGGAAGCCAAAAGATAGGTCCTGGTTCCAGGAACCGCACGTGCTGAAGCCGTGAGTTTTGCAGTGAGACGAACGTTTTCCGCGATTGCCCTGGGACCAATGCAGTGGCGAGCCTGGCGATGCCGATGGCGCCGGCTGACGCAATGAGTAACGGCATCGAACAAGAGGAGGAGTCGATGGGACGAAGTTTGCTTTGTGTGTCCTTTTTAATGGGTTGCCTCGTGTATGCGCAAGGACAAGGGGCCTCCCAAATTCAATTAAGCTATAGCGAATCCAAGCATTTCCAGGAAAAGACTACGGTTCCGCTCAAGTCTGCCCTGCTGATAAAAAACATTGTGACCGACGCACATGGGGACGGGGAGGTCAATGTTACTGTGTTGCTGAGCAATGTGGAGCAAAGCTGCAAGGGAACTGATCCCCAAGCGATGAGCGGCCGAAGATATAAGGTCCGAATGGGGTCGCCGTACGCAAACGGCGAGATTGTTCTTCCACAAACTGATGAGGAGTTTGTATTAGATTATACCCGACACGCATTCTTCGTGAAAAAGGACGGTCCGGAGCCCACTTTTCTCTACCGGGCCTTGTTCACAGAAGATCTGGTGAAGCAACACGGCCCGATGGCGAGCATGTGGTTCACGGGCGATGCGAAGGACCTAGTTAAGCGTACCGGAAGCGATAAGACGAGCCTCATCAGCCATGACGTAATCAAACTTGCCGATCCAAGATATGGGTATGGCACTTTTGCGCTTTACACAGAGGTTCAAGTGGGCCCTCCAAAGGACAAACCGGCGGAAGGATGGGAGTTGTTGCCGAGCACTATTCACTGGTTCCGGATGGGCGATCCAATGTTAAGCTCATTCCTGCAAATCAGCGTGAAGAAGGGTTATCGGGGGGAATACGACAGTACTGGAGACTATCTGATTCTACTGCGCACCGAGCAGGGAATCAGGGCGTTGTTTGAGTCACACGACAAGAAATTCTATGCCCATGGTAATGTGCCTTTAACTGTTTGCGGGCCTTTTAAAGAGGACGCAAAAGGCCACTGGGTGGGCGTACATAATACAGAACGATTCCCTAAGAAAAGCCCGCTAGGGCAGTGAGCAGCGAGGTTCGGGCCGGCATCGGCGGACCGTCGCGCGGCGGCGGCACAGGACTCTACCCCTCGGAACCTGCTAGGAGCCTTGCGCAGCGAAATGGTATACTCATTCGTCAAGATTAGAGGGACCAACAAGAGGATTCTGGAATGGTGGCACCAATTCGGGACCTCCGACAGGTATCTGCATCTGATGGAAAATGGCGTGAACAGAGGAGTATCCATGAGTGACAAAACGTTTGAAAAGAAGAGCTTGAATTCGCCGGACGAGGTCCGGAGATTCGAGAAGGGCCAGGTCGAGCTGGTGAAGGTGGCCGGGGCCGTGATCGGCCGCGCGACGTTCGAGCCCGGCTGGCGGTGGTCCACTTGCGTCAAGCCGATCGCCAAAACGAACAGCTGCCAGGCCGCGCATTACGGCTACCTGCTCTCGGGGACGCTGAAAACACGGCTCGATGACGGCACCGAATTGACTTCAAAGGCGGGTGACGTCGTCAACATTCCGCCGGGACACGATGGATGGGTGGTCGGAAACGAGCCGGCGGTGTTCCTCGACTTCCAGGGCATGGTCGATTACGCGAAACAGAAGAAATGAGATTGCGCTCTCCGTAGCCCCAGGCGCGGCCCCGAGCGCAGCCCCGGGGGCGGCGATTGGCGATCCGCACGGGCAGGATTGGGGTACGGTCCGCGCGCAGAGCAACCGGGCGTCGATCCTACGGAAGGGCGCCCGGTTGCAGTCGCTCGTGATCCAAACGGATTGCAGGTCGGAAGAGACCGCGCCCTCACGGTCGCGGCTCGTAAGACGGCTCGGAAGAGACCGCTCCTTCACGCTCGCGGTCCAG
>JBEKHU010000763.1:0-3390 GCA_050012115.1 Bryobacteraceae bacterium
TCCGGCCTCGCAGGGCTCCTCTCCAGCCGCCCCCAAACGCATAACTGACCGCTCAAACACACGCTGAAAGTGGTTCCCTTTTGCTCCGCCCGAGTGGTCCCCTTTTACTCCGCCCTTGACACTTTGGCGAATCCCGCGACGTCACCTTCGGGCATGTATGCCGCGAACCTGTTGCGTGCGTCGCCGCTCATTTCCTTGTCGATACGCTGCAAGCGTTTGACGAGGCATCGCGTGTTGTACTCGCGATCCTTGTTCTGCCAAATGCTCTCGATAATCTCGGTGATCGTCCTGGTAGGCGGGGCAGGTGGTTCCGCCGTGATCCCGGTGGTCTCCTTGAAGTACTGCAGGAGCGTACCGTCGAAGCAGTCCACGACAACGAAGTGGGATTTGTCTGGGTACTTTTCGCCTTTCCGTGTGCCGCGCCCGAGCATCTGCTCAAACAAGATCCTGCTCTTGACGGGTCGCAGGAACACGATGAACTCCAGATCCGGGATATCGACGCCGGTGCTCAGCATGTCCACCGTCACCACGATGGACGGTTGCGGTCGGTTCCGAAACTCACGGATACGCTGCAATGGTCGGTCAACGGTGGGGCTGCCCGTGATTTTCGCGACGAAGCTGTCCCCGCGCCCAAAGATGTCGCGTGCTTGATCGACAAGCTGATCCGCGTGCGAGGTATGCGGCAGATCATTTGCTGCAAAGATGAGCGTTTTTGGAAAGCGTCCCGTCCGCTCCTCGTGCGCCAAGCAATACGTTTTGAGTTCTTCGAGGATTTTCTTGTTGCTGTCCGGTGCGGTGATCTCACGCTCGATGGCTGTTGTTTCGAAGGATCGTTCATCCTCCAACACGTCCATGGTCTTCGCGCCACTCTCGGGGTTCACCAGACCGACTTCTTCTCCCTCCTTGAGGAAGACCCCGTTGAGGCGCACGTTGCTTTTGATCGTGATGACGTCATAGTCGACGAGAAATCCTTCGCTGACGGCGCGCTCGTAATTGTACCGGTACACGACATCCTTGAAGTACGACGTCGTATGCGCGGCAGGCGTCGCGGTGAGCCCAATCTTGATCGCATCAAAGTGATCCAGGACCCGACGCCAAATCGCAACCTCACTCGACGTGTACCCTCGGTGGCACTCGTCAGCAACGATCAAATCGAACGCGTGAATCGGAATATCGAGTTGCTCGGCGTCGTCGTCCATCGTCTCGTCCCCAAGCCCAAACACTGCCTGCCCACCGAAGAGGTTGATCGTCATGCGCTGAATCGTGCTCACGTACACGAAAGCACTCCCAGCCTTGGGGTCAGTGAGATAGGACTTCGGGAGGACCTTCGGGTCGAACTTCTCCTCAATATCGTCGCGCTGGAATCGCTGACTGTACACCTCGTACACCCGATCGAACTTCAACCCCGCCTCGGCATCAAAGCTCGCAAACGCGCGCACCGCCTGCGCCGCAAGCGCTCGACGGTCGACGAGGAACAAGATCCGTCGCGCCACACCACTCTTCATCAACCGATAGATTTCGTTGACGATTGTGAACGTCTTCCCCGTGCCCGTTGCCATCGCGATGAGCATGTGATGCTTGCGTCCAACAAGCGCTTCCTCGATCGCAGTGTTCGCGTCACGCTGATACGGACGCAAACGCAACCCATCATTGGGCAACACCGCTAAGCGGGAGAGTGCTGCATCATCGTCACGACCCAAGAACTCCCCGAGCGCTGCTGGTGTGTGGAACGCTGCGATGATGCGTGATCGGTTGTGCTCGTGCCGAATGTCGTGATACCAGATCACCTCGCCGTTCGTCGAGTACAAGAACGGGACGCCGAACTCGCCCCACGATCCGTCGCCAGGCACGCCTTTGCTGTACCGCTCCGCCTGCGACAAAACGTTCTGCGGCCCCAAACTGAGTTTTTTCGCCTCGACCACACCCACCACGCGACCGCCCAGAACGAGAGCGTAATCGGCGGGACCAGTCGCCGTCGGGTACTCCTCAATCGCACAACGATCAAGACGAGACAACGCGACCCCGTCATGGTATGGTGTCACGCGCCAACCAGCAGCGCGTAACTCCTTGTCGATGAGCTGTTTGCGCGTCAACCACTCCGAGTTCGCTGGACTTGGGTTCTCCATGGGCGTGCCCAGAACACAAGAGGTATCTTCTGGTTTAAAAACCAAGTATATCCCCGCCCGACAAACGACACCGACAAAACGCTCCCCTTTCCCCTGCCACACTACGATGCTGTGGTGCGGTCCGTCGCCCGTCAAGGGAGACTGATAGCCTCGGTCCATGCCGTTTCTTCTCTATAGCTTCAGCTCGTCACGTGACGAATGTCGGCAAGTCCGGCAGATCAGCCTCGCCGGAACGACCGGAGCCCTGCGGGAGGTCGCCGCGCGCCGCCGCCGTGTCGCGCCGCGTGGTAGCTTGGCAACGAAATGAGTAACCCCAATCCAAGCTGGACTTCAACTTCGCAGCGGCGATTGCTCTCGGGCTCCTGCAGGAGCAAGTCCAGCCGACCGGCGCGCGGCTGGTTCCGTTCTTTATCTTTGAGGATGAGGTCGCCGAGACCCAAGATGGCCGGATCCTCGGCTATGCGCGCCTGCACCCAGCGTTCGTCCAGATCTGGATGGTTCTGTAGGAATACTCGTTCGAGCTTGATGTAATGGGCCACGGAGCACACCCCCAATGCGGATCGATGAACAAGATCTCAGAGTATACTCTGTAGCACTATGCTCTGCAATCGGACAGTATCGAACTTCGCATGCGACAGCATGGCAGCCGCAGTCCTGCCCGTCTCAATCCGGATGAGGCCTTTGCCCAGGCGCTGCAGCGCGCTCGGAAGCAGCGCGAGATGTCGCAGGAACTGCTTGGATTTGAGAGCGGCTATCACCGGACCTATATCAGCCTGCTGGAGCGCGGCAAGATGAACCCGTCGCTGAGGACAATACTCAGCATTGCGGCGGCGCTGAAGATGCCCGCGGCACAACTCGTCCGCGATGTGGAACAACTGCTCGGGTCTCCGTGGCGTCGCGAATCAGCGTAGCCCGACAGGCCTGAATCGTAGCGGAGTGCCCTTTGTGCCTTCAGATGGCTCCATTTCGAAGGCCAGCAGGGGGACGCCTCGACTGATCAGTTCCAGGATGTTCACGTAGCGGGGCGCGATCTGCTCGGCCACGAGCACGGCGGAGCAACGGCTGAATCTCTGTCGCTTGCGTTCGGTTAACCACCGTTCCACAACCCGGATGACGTGGCGGTCGTCAGTGGGGCCAAGCTGCAGCTCCACGACGAAGAGGAGGGACTCGGCAGGGCTTTCGAGAAGCAGGCTGATTTGGCGGGAGCGCCAGGACGCGCGCTTGAGATCCAGGTCGCCCAGTCCGAGGACGGTCGGATCTGCGT
>JBEKHU010000764.1:0-3100 GCA_050012115.1 Bryobacteraceae bacterium
AGTGCTGCTGTAGGAGAGAGGGAAGTGCCAGATACGGAACGCCCTGGTGAATCTTCAAGCTGGAATTAGCGCGCGCTGAGAGTTGCCGCTGAATCCAAGAAGTCCAACCGCCCCCCGCCGTGTCCTGACCGATCAAGTGGATCTCCGCGTCCGGGACCTCCCGCCAGACCCTTTTCGCTATCCCGGGGAACAGGTCGATTCCCTTCCGCCGGCTGAGCCTACCTAGCCAAAGGACTCGGCGCGTCCCGTAATCAACCGAGAAATCAGCGTCAGGCCAACTAGAGAAAGGGTTCGCCACGATGCGGCGAATTCTGGGAAGCGTCCACCTTCGTCTTACGCATTCACCGAGCAGCCATGCCGAGGGCGAGACCACGGCGTGCGCACGGCCGACTGATTCTTTCTCGTTTGCGGCTGTAATCCGGGTCTGGCGTCGCAGATCAAACCTCAGCAAGACCCGCTTGAGTCTCGCTGCGCCGCCCAGGCGACACAACTCACTGTCGCCGTGTAGTTTAACCACACAAGGCACTTCCGGGTACATTCGCTGAAACGCCGCACCAATTCCCGTAAACTCCGGAAACTCTACGATATCGACACCCTCGGAACAAACGATTCCACCCAACTCTTCGAGAACTTGGAGCGCTATACTGTCCCCGCGATTGCGTGTCAGGTCTAGACACCGGAGAATGCGAATGTTGCCCTCCGCGCTGTCGGTGGGACAACCCGAAAACCCGCAAACTATGGTGACACGCTGTCCGAGTGATGCAAAACCCCTCGCCATGTGATAGACATAAGACGCAATGCCACCCCATCCCGTGTCTGGAGGGTATTCTGTCGTGATTAGTGCAATGTGCATGGTAACTCTCGCTGAGAGAAGTGGCGAGCATGGTCGAAATCCACTAAGTCGCGGGCAGGGAACTCGATCACGTCAACAGATTCTCTCGCGATCAAGCGCTCCAGGATTGCACAGGTTTGTTCAGGCAGGGACGAGGAGGTGCTTGAGCGCATGTCCAGCAAACGCAATGTACGGACGTTGTCCTCGCAGGACTCTCTCGGCCGCTCGCCGAAGCCGCAAACTACGGTAACCCGGTGACCTAGGGCGATCAAGCCGCGGCACATGTGATATACGTACGTCCCAATCCCTCCCCAGACTGTTCCGGGGGCTGCATCGTTGTTACAAGGACCACGCGCATTCAGAATCGTGGCGAAGCGAAGATGCGCGTCAGGCGCCGTGCTGGCCCTGCTAGGCCTCGCAACCAGATGATTGCGGCACAAACGACAAGCGAGAGTGTTCGCAATTCGAACGTGTGCGGCAGATGAGCGTGAGATATGCACAGCATCGCCAAACAGAACAGTAGAGATAGAAACACGAGGACGAAGTTACCGGTGCAATGTAGGTCTGGCAGACTTGCGCGGATCAGAAGCAGTACGAGCATCGCCTGTATAAGCGTGCTGATCACGAAAGCGGTGGCCAGCCCAAGAGCGCCGTAGCGAGGGACAAGGACCAGCGCGCCCAAAACAGAGACTGCACCATAGGCAATGTTTGCGTAAAGAGCAGGCCAGGTTCTGTTTGCAACCTGAAGAACGACACCCGAGAACCCGCTGATGAGAGACACACTTGTGGTGGCCATGACGAGGGCCATGACAATGTGGTCCGCCGCGAAGTCTCGCCCGAAGAGGGACATCAGCATGCTGCCGAAAGCGACCATCGGGAGAGCAGCCAGCAGGCCCACAGCCCAAAGAACGTCAAACGTAGTTTGAAACAGACTGGCGAGTCTGACAGACTGGCGAGCACCGTAAAGCTCAGCCATCATCGGCCAGACGACACCCTGAATCAGCATCGGCACCTGCAGAACGACGGTCCGAAATTGCACCGCGGCGGTGTAGCCGCCGAGGGCCGCATATCCGGACGGTTGCCGCGCCAGAATTGCATTGCACAACCAAACGGTTGGAACGCAGAGAAATCCGTGCAGCATCATCGGCAGCGAAAATTGAAGGAGAACTCGGTATTCCCGCCACATACCCGGGAATTCAAGAGCGAACCCTTCGCGCTGACAGATCCGGTGGGTTGCGATCGCATAGACCGCTAAGCCTACCGCTTGAGACAGCGTATAGGCTAGCATTGCCCCGAACGTATCCCACTTCCAGCTCAGCCACGCAGTTAGCGGGAGCCAGGCGATGATCTGAGCCAGACGAAGCATGCTGTCAGCACGAAACAGCTGCAGCCCCATCAGAATCCCTGAGAACGTGCTGGTAAGTGCCATTAGGCCGAGAGAGGCCCCCGCCAGCCAAAGCAACGGCGTGAGGCGCGGCGCGTTGAGCGCCCGTGACGCGAGAGTGGGAGCGCAGATGACGACCGCAACGACAGCCACGACCGATAACGATATCGTGATAACAACGCTCATTGCCGCGATTCTGCCAGCCCGCACCGGGGCGGAAGAGCGGCACTCGGCAATGAACTTCGTACACGTCTGACCCCCTGCGGCATTGGAGAAGAGACCAAAGAGTGTTAGCGTGCTGAGCACCATTCCAAGTTCGCCGTAGCCGGCTTTACCAAGAATTCGGGCCTGAATGACGGCGATCACCAAGGTGCCAGCGCGACCGAGAACACTCATAGCCATTTGCCATGTAACGCCGTGAAGCATTCGGATGGCTGAAGATGGGTGCCGATCACCGATGCGGAGGATGGAAAGAAACTTGACAGGCCAGAAAGTATTCCGCAGGGGCCGGGGTCCACGGCCCCGCTCCGCGCATAGTTCAGGTGTCACGTTCGACCGCGAAAGGGACGCTTGCGCGTGAGAATCGTCCATTGGTTAGATAAATAAGCAGTTGGCGGGGTCGATTAATGTTTGCGAGCAATGAGTTCGATTACCGGCCCAGCGAACACGCTTGCCGCTGCTCTTACGAGACAACGCCTTGTACTCGCTATCACTGTCGCAACTGTGATTGAAGTAGAATCGGGGTTTTCATACACGCTTCGGATCTTACGTTCCGGAAAACCAGCTCGCCTTGCTAAGAGATCCAGTGTGCTTTTCGAAAAGAAGACAGTGTGGTGTATTGAGAATAAAGATCGTGGATTCTCCACTTCGATTCGGCAAATACG
>JBEKHU010000765.1:0-2556 GCA_050012115.1 Bryobacteraceae bacterium
CAGCTGGAATCTCGGCGCGCGCGCCAAGGGCAAGCGACTCGGTACGTTGCGGGCGTTCTTCCGTTTCTGCACGAACCGGAAATGGCTACAGGAGAATCCCATCAGCGCAGACATCAAACCGCCGATGGGCGCCAACCGCGTCGCCAACAAAGCGCCATACACCGACAGAGAATTGCAGCGCATTATCGACGCTTGCGACAAGGTGGGCGAGATCGTATGGAATAACGGGCGTGAGAAGGGCGTTTGGACCGGCGACGACGTGAAAGATTTCATCTGGGTCATGGTCTACACCGGCTTGCGAATTTCCGATGTGGGTCTGTTCAACATGAACCGGCTCAAAGGCAACGAGGTGTTCCTGCGGGCTAAAA
Organism: Bryobacteraceae bacterium; assembly: GCA_050012115.1. Lineage (GTDB taxonomy): Bacteria > Acidobacteriota > Terriglobia > Bryobacterales > Bryobacteraceae > CAIVVT01. The sequence goes on from JBEKHU010000765.1 coordinate 369, forward strand.
AGAACGGTGGCGAAGTGTTCGCCTATATCCCCGACTGGCTCAGGGATCGGCTCAATGCACGCGCGAAGTGCTTCGGTGCGCGTCCGTTTGTTGCCGGGCATTCGGACCGACTGGAAACCGTTACTGATTTGTGGCGTCGGAGAATAAGAAGGGTGTTCAAACTCGCGGGCCTGTTCGAGGAAACGCCGACCCCGCACCGTTTCCGTCACACCTTTGCGCGAATTCTGCTGCAGCGCGGCGTGCCGGTTGCCGACGTCGCCGACCTTCTGGGCGACAACGAGAAGACCGTGCGCGAGCATTATTCACGTTGGGTTTCCGAGCAGCAGGGGCGACTAACAAAAATCCTCAAGGATGCCTTCGACGACAAGCCGAAGCCCAGGCTGGTGACAATGCCGGGCGGGCGCATCTAGCTAGTCCCTGCCGTCATCGACGAGAATAAGCCGTACCGGGCCAGCGCCTAGGTCGGTTGACTGCCGCGCGAACTGGCGATTATCCTGATCCTGGTCTGCTCAGCTGAAGAACACCGTCGACTTACGCGCCGTCAGATTCCCACTCAGAGGCCAGTATAATAACTATGATTGCGATTTCTCAGCGGAAAGGAATACATTTTCTCGCACCAAAGTTCCAGACAAGTACAATTGCGGCACTGATCGCCTTTGCGATCATATAATGGAAGTGGATCTTCTCGCTCACAAACCAGATGATGACTTCGTTCAAGCCAAGACCCAGGACGCCAATGACAGTGAAGACAAGAATCTCCATGGTGACGCTGTGCATGGTTAGCCGGTTGAACACCCAGACTCGGCTCAGTATGTAATTTGTGACCAGACCAAGAATAAAGGCAACCGCCGCTGAGGTAAGGTAGTAGAGTCGTGCAAACTCGGTAAGCAGGTACAGCAAGCTGAAGTCGACCTAGAAAGGCTAAACCGCCAACAACTATGTAACGAACGAACTGGTTGAAAAGGCTCCCCGTCGCTCCAAACACTAGAGTCCGCAAAGCACGCCGCGCCGGCGAGCTGACCGGGTCGGCAGCCTAGGCGAGAGTGGACTCGCTATCTCCGCCGTTCACTTGGAACTCTCCTTTTCCTCGTGATAGTCCATCTCGGCGTTAACTTCCCACAGACCGCTCTTGTCCGTCTTGCCCGCAATAATGTCGTCCACCGCCATCATGGCGGTCAGCATCGAGTGGTCCTGGTTGTTGTAGCGATGCATGCCGTTGCGGCCCACCAGGAACAGGTTCTCGTAGCGGTCCACATGCTCGCGGATCTCGCCGAAACGGTCGTATGAGCCGAAATACGCGGGATAGGTTTTCTCCGTATGCAGAACCGTTGAGTCGAGTACCTCGATGGCATCGATGATGCCGATCCTGCTGAGTTCCTCGGTCGCCAGCGCGACCATACGATCGTCGGAAAGCTTCCATATCTCGTCGGTCTCGTTGCAGAAGTATTCCAGTCCCAGCCATACCTGGGCTGGGTCAGCAACCATGAACGGGCTCCAGTTATTGAAGATCTGAAGTCTGCCGAGTTGCACATCGGGTTCCTGGATGTAGATCCAGTTGTCGCTGATCAGCTTCTTGCCCTGCGGGGAATCGTCATGGATTCTTAGTCTGCGAAGCAGCAGGCCGACTGTGATGAAATCCCTGTAAATCAGGCCGTCCGACGCCTCCAGCACATTCTCCGGGGGCGCCACGTCGAACGATCGCATGAGCTCCTTCACCGGGGCAGTGGAGAAAAAGTAGTCCCCCTCAAAGATCTCCTGCTGGCCCGTGGCCAGGTTGGTCGCCTCTAGCGCCCTGACCTGGCAGCCGTCCGTGATGATGCGCTCGACCCGGTAGCCGGTGCGGATCTCTCCGCCCATTTCCCGGATGCGTCGTGCGGCCTCATCCCACATCTGCCCGGGGCCGAATTTGGGGTAGAGAAACTGTTCGATCAGCGAGGTCTGAGTATCCTTCCGCGCAATGCCGCTGCCGTCACTCTTAAATATCTTCCGTAAGGCGTGCACCAGAGTCGACCAGACAGACAGGCCCTTGATGCGCTGGGCACCCCACTCAGCGCTGATCTGATCGCACGGCACACCCCAGACCTTTTCCGTATAAGACTTAAAAAACGTGTTATACAGTTCACGGCCAAAACGGTTAATGAAGAACTGCTCCAGAGTCACCTCCTGCTTAAGAGGAAACAACGCACTC
>JBEKHU010000766.1:0-8460 GCA_050012115.1 Bryobacteraceae bacterium
ATTTCACCGTGCATTAAGACACTTCACCGTGCGTCACGGTGGATCTGTGGCAATGATTGAAGTTATGAACATTAAGACGCCACATTAACATGCCGCACCGTGCGTCACGGTGGATCTGTGGCAATGAAAGGACTTATTCACATTAACACGCGCGTTTTTGCATTTTCACCGTACGTCACGGTATATCTACGGTGATCTAAAGGACTTAGCGAAAATTCACCACGTTTCGTCGGGCACGGTGTTTTGGGCGGTGTTTCCGGGGTACGCAGCGGCGGCGGAGCCTATGGAAATGACGGTCCGTGGAAAGCGTGCAAAACCCGGGGGCATGTATACTTGACAAACCCACCGAAATTTGAGATAATAGGGGTATGGAAAATGCAGCCATCATCCAACCGCACTTTACGGACCCTGACAAGGCCAGAGAGTATTTAGAGGCCCAAAGATGGCCTGATGGTCCAGTTTGTCCTCATTGTGGAGTAATTGGTGAAGCATTCAAGCTTGAACCCAAACCGAACTCCAAAACCCCTGTTCGTAAAGGCGTTTGGAAATGCTCCGGTTGCCGTAAACAATTCACGGTTACGGTAGGAACCATTTTTGAAGACAGTCATATCCCGCTGAACAAGTGGCTTTTCGCCATTCATCTTCTGTGTGCCAGCAAAAAGGGCATGAGTTCCCTTCAGTTACAGCGAATGTTAGGTGTCACATATAAATCCATGTGGTTTATGACGCACCGAATCAGAGCAATGTTCTCTGTCGAACCCCAAACCCAACCTAAAAATACAGTTGAAGTTGACGAAACCTATGTCGGCGGTTTTGAGCCTGACAAACGTGGAGTCCCCAAGGAAAGCAAGAAAACCCCGGTTCTTGGGATGGTTGAACGTGGTGGTGACGTTCGATCCTTCACGCTAGATCGGGTGACAGTAAAAAATGTCAAGCCTCTTTTGGTGGAACATATCCAGGCCGATTCCCAACTGAATACCGACGATGCGACCATCTACTATTATATGAAGCCTGAGTTTCCGCTCCATGCTTCCGTCAACCATAGCAAGGAAGAATACTCTCGCAAAGAGAATGGGCGCAGGGTATCAACCAACACCATTGAAGGCTACTTTAGCATCATTAAGCGTGGCGTGTATGGGACGTACCACCATTGGAGCAAGCATCAGTTGTTCCGTTATTTGCATGAGTTCGATTTCAGATATAATACTCGCTATTTAAAGGACACTGATCGGGCGATTGCTGCACTCAAAGGTGCAGAAGGAAAACGGCTGTATTATTATGGATCATCCAAAGTTCATAATCGCCGCAGTTTAGTTCAAAGATAAGCAACACGGATATACTTAAATACACTGCGACTTGAATTATTATTGACAATTCTGCAAACAGTAGCATATTGGAATTGAGTAAAATATTGAGTATGACAACAGAACAAGCTGATAAGAATCGACAATCCGCCAGAGAAAGTAAAGCGTCAAAATACGAAGGATTGCCTTGTTTAAAATGCGGTTGTACACTTAGATACGTAAGGGATACTAGTTGTACTCAATGCATATTTCAGTTAACTATCGACGGACCAATAATTAGAAACACGGGAACTATCAAGATTGGCGACGTTATCGTGCAGGAGTCAATTCCAGTTCTATGTATTCCGAAATCTGTATTACTTCCGCCAACAGATACGTTAGAAAATCGTTGTATAATTCACCGCAATTACGAAATCGCACAAAATAAACAAACACACGGTTGGTCGTGCTCTTGTCCTACTTGGGCAACAGAACATCATTGTGTGCATCTTAATGTCTTCGGTTTTCCGGCCAATGAAGATCCTTATGAAATTAAAATCCGAATTACAGGTGATACTGCTTTTGACACGGTAGAGGTCACAGATATATCACAACAGCAACAGGAAGCTGATCACGAGCTTACAGAAAAGGCCAAAGCACTCATAGCTGCTATAAAATCTCAAATTCACATCAAGGACACCGTGAGGGGTGCAAAATTCTCATTTGGTCCAGAAACACCAACACCCGAAATTGAACCAGAAGCCAGCCCTACTGGAAGCGGCAAATACTACGTCTATGTTCATCGTGATGCCGCTGGTCGGATCTTCTATGTGGGTAAGGGGCATGGTTACCGGGCAGGGGCAAAAGACCGGCACCCTTCTTGGCAGTGGTACGTCGATACTCGATTGGGTGGTCAATACACCGTCCAGATTGTCTCGTATCACGAAACTGAAGAAGAAGCATTAAATGTAGAAGCAGATTACATTGACAAGTATGGTGCGCAACTCATTAACTGGCAAAACCCTGGACGAGACATCGATTTGAAAGCAGCAGAACAATATTGGTCATCCAAGAAAGACAATCAAGCGTTTGTAGCAGAAACACGTCCACTAGAAACTTCCGATCCTTCTCAGGCAGTTGTTCGGTATCATGAAGCTATGTCCAAGATGTATGAGTATGAGAGTCTAGTTTTAGAGCGTGGTTTGTTAGCTGAATATTTTCAAGAAATGGGGCATGATAAGTTTCGGGGAGATTGTAATATTCTAGATCGTCTAACTCTCTGCCTCTGGAAACTAGGATGCTACCAGGATTTGATAAAAGTTGTAGATGAATTCACTAAGTTTTCACCCGGTAGTTTAGAGCTTACAATAATGCAGGGATCACTCAAACGAAGGACGAAAGCTGTATCTAAACTTGCGGGTTAATTACCAACATGCCATTCAATTCCGAGAGTGGCTTACACCCAAGCACCAGGATCGAAGTAATCATCAATGTACTCATGAATGTCAAGTGCTGCCATTAGTGAAAAACATTCTGTGTGACCATCCGGCATTTCTTTTGGCATCACTCGATAAACTGCCCAAGATCCATTAGGATCTTTGAATTCTTCTTCTAGCTTGATGATGGTGTTGATGTCCGAGACGACTAGATGAGGATTGCCGATCTGGAGTTGTTTGTATATGATATTTTTATATCGCTTCTGAAAGGCTTTTATGGGTGTGAATTCAGGCTTGAGAATTGTTATACCAACCTTGATAAAAGAATCATTTACTGTAACTGCATATAGGACTGCCTGAGCGTTTAGATTCTCATTTGCATATTTCAGCACGTATCCACTAACATGCCACAAACTGTTTCACTTAGCGCACTCTGGACAATCCGCACCTTTCAAATGACTAGTAGGTCTTTGGGAGAATTTACCATGCAGCTTGCATATAATTGAAACTTTGGTATAAGCATTCTTGTATTTAACCAATGAATAGTCGTATTTGAAGTTGTGATGCACTTTATTCGCTTTGGTGATGAATTCTTGAGTGTTTGATGCAAACTTTCGAATTAGTAAAGTGTTACGACAATCTGGACAACCACTGCCGTTTAAATGACTAGTTGGAACCTGCTCGAATTCACCATGCAGCTTGCATATGATTAAGATCTTGCTATGGGAGTGTTTATATTCAACCAAAGAGTAGTCGTATTTAAAGTTATGTATTATGTTTGCTTTCTTTATAAACTCTTCAGTGGTCAGTGTATGTTTGCGGCTGCGTCTTTCAATTCCGCAGTGTGGACATCCTGATGGAGTTGCCCCGAATATATGAATGTCTGGTGTTTGATAAAATGGTCCATGAATTTTACAACGAATTAGGACAACCTTATCGCTTTGTGTGTAGATGCTTTGTGAGTAGTCGTACCTATCACCGTGTTTAAGACGTGCCTTTCGGATGAATTCTTCAGTGGTTAATTTAGCTTTATCGTGGCTTCGCTTAACTCCACATTTAGAACAACCACACCCCTTCAAATGACTATCAGGAATTTGATAAAAAAGGCCATGTTCCTTGCAGCCTATTGTCACTTTAAGTTTTGCGCTTTTAAATACAACCTGCGAGTAATCGTACCTATCACCGTGGACCAGCTTGGCCTTTCGGATGAACTCTTCGGTTGTAATGACTTTCGGCATTCCTTTACTTCGGCTAACTTTCTTTCACGGCGATGAGCGTACCTTTGGCTCGACACCATTATTCAGATAAAATTGTGGGTAGGAGAAAACGGCTCAGATCCGGCAGGAAGCGAACAAATATGCAATCTACGAACCCAACATTATTAGTATAATACCAAAACAGTTTTTGTCAAGTAGGCTTTTGATCGTTTGGATTTAAGGCCGGATTTTCGATATTCGATGGCTCCAGACCTAGATGTTCACACAGTTCTTTCGGTGTCATGACCAAAACAGGAGATCCGATTATTTTCCTTTTGTTGTAAACAACATTCCGAAACCGCTTATCGAGTGTCAAGAATACATCAAGTGACGCTTCTTCGGCGCTCCATAGATGGAAGGCGTCATCAATGTGTGCTTCTTCCACAGCTTTACTAATTTGTAGGAATCGAGGATGCTGGATTGATCGGATGAAACTCATTTGTTCTTCTTCGGTAATACCATAACTAGTGTACGCTCCGATCACAATTGACCGTTGTATCGGACATGGAAGTTTCTTCATTGGTACATCCCTAAATAGGTCTGTTCCGAAATAGCCTTCAGAACCAGCAATTCCTCGTTGGCGAAATTCTTCCATCTGCAATTCAAATGAAGTGTAGAATTCCACCTTTCCTTCTTTTGCAGCAGTAGTTAGAATCACAAGATATGGAATCTGTTCTTTGATAAACGTCTCATCTTCTCGTGGTGGATAATCAGATCGCTGTGCTACTGAAATCATTTGTTCAATGTTTCCCCATTTTATTGGTTGTGGAACCATTCTAGTCACATGGGTAATAGCACGTCTTCGAATGTTTGTATCAATTAAAATTCTCATATAAGATATATATCAGTCCAGGAAACGATAAATCCTTAAGAATTGTTGGGTGGCAAAGGGTTCTGTGTAATTGTATCTGAATCATAGGGTGATGGAAATGTCAAGACGTGTGAAATGTTTTATGGTAAAATTGGAACTGGTATGAGGAACAAACCCCTATCGTTATACCCACTGACGTTTGATGAGGCATTGAAGGTCTTGTCGAAGGCGAAACCGCAGAAGGAACAGGTTGCTGCGATGAAAAGCGTGCTTCCTACGGTTAATCTTGGGGAAACGGTAGTGAATCAGGAACCCCAAAAGAAGCGGTCAAAGAAGAAACGCTAACGTCATTCTAATCAATCACTTGGCAATGTGGGTTTGTCAAGTATACATACCCCAAAACCCGAGACGGGTTTCCCACTCTTTCGCACCGCCCTTGGAAATCGTCGGACGATTTCCACATTCCCACAGGCACGAATACGAAAAATGATGAACAGACCCGGAGCACCGGCCCGATTGGCCGCTTTCGCGATTGCCACATTCCCGCAGGTCCGAATCCGAGCACTGATGAACGGACTCTGAAGCGCGAACGCGATCCAGTGTCACCCAAGTCCGAGAACGGCCCCGGAACCGCTTCGTTCGGGTGCGGCGCGGAGCAAGGCAAAACCGCTTCCTGCGGGCGCGGCTCGGAAACATTGCGTGTCGGAAACGTCCGACTCCCTTACGGTCGCGGCTCTGAAACGGCTGACTCGGTTTCGCGTTTGACGACCGCTTCCTGCGGGCGCGGCGACAGTGGTTTCCGAGCCGTCAGCGATGGATGATTCATTCGGCAACTTTTCAACTGACGAAAAACGCACTGCGAGCAGATATTGCGTGCCTTTCGAAGAATTGGACAAGTTCCTCTCGGCTCACGTCGGGAACTGTTAACCCGGATGTTTCACCAGCAATCGGCTGCGGCGCGCGATAGGGCCGCATCTACTCAAGTTGCGCTCGGTCGCCGTCCTCAACGTACAGCCGAGTACGCCTGCGGGCGGCTACGGTCGCGCGCCTCGTGGCATTGTTTGATGTTGGGGCCCTCTCATCGCGCCTCGCTGCGATCGCAAGTGAAACATCCGGGTTAATTCGCCGGGTCCTGGAGTTGGACCTTGTTGGTTCCGTACGGCAGAAAAGGGCTTGCCGCAGCCACGCCGAACACTTCCATGTCGAGCCGATCGCCGTCCACGCGGACGATCACGTAGTGGTAGGGACTCGATCCCGGGTCCTTGCCCGGCTTGACGAGATGTTCGAGCCGGACCTGATTAGCGGCGTTGGCCTGCAGATAGGCGGCAAGGTCCGGTTCGCCCGAATACCCGTAGAGCGGCGCTCCACCGCCCCCGGAGACTACGAGGTCCATGCGCTGCGGCCCGCTCGAGTCGGTGTAGCGTTCCACCCAGTGCTCGAACAGGTGCTCGTGTCCCGAGAATAGGACGCGCACGTGTTGCGCGTTGAAGAGCGGCATGTAGCGCGCCCGCAGCTCCGCTGTCGGCCGCTCAACGGTGGCCCCGCCATGCGGACCTGAAGAGAACGGGGCCTGGTGACAGAACACGATCAGGTTGACGTAGCGGCTGCGATCGAGAGCTTCGAACTGGCTCTTCACCCACTGATATTGCCTTTCGTCTGCGGCAATAGTGGAATCCAGGGCCAGCACGAACGTATTCCCGTAGCCGAACGAGTAGGTTGTGTAGCCTGGCATGCGACGCGACGAGCCCTCCGGCGGAATGAGGGCGGAGACGGCATTGAGATAGTTTCGCAAGCCGGCTTGCGTCGTGGACCCCTCATGGTTTCCCGGAGTAAGAAAGTATGGCACGCCGCCTGCGGTGGTAAGGCGATTGATGAGGGGAATGAAGCTCACGTTCCATTGACGCGCAACGCGCCCATCATATACAGCATCGCCGGACTGCAGAACGAAGCGCACCGGGTAGGCGGTGGCCTGGAGTTGCTTGATCCGGGCGAGCATCGAGTTCACGACGAGCGAATGTTCGGCCTGAATCGCCGTACCGTCGTGGCGTCCCCGGGTGTCGCCGTAGGCGATGAAGGAAAACCGCGTAACGCCCTGCGATTGGTCCTCCGGTGGCAGCGGCGTGGCCGGCGCCGCGATGGTGCTGACACGTTCCGGTTCCTGCGCAGCTCCTGAGAGAACGCCGAGCAGAGCTGCGCTCACGAGTAGCGCGGCCACTGAGAACGACACGATGGTGTTGCGGTTTAGCATCACAGGCTTTCCCCTTTTGGCAACAGGATAGCTGGTCGAGACACGGGCGTGGCGGACAGGGCTGCGATTATAATTCTCGTGGGACCCGGCGGGCCGGTTGAGCGGGAGCTGCGTTGCAGTCCCGAGTTCAACGTTGGACGCGGGGCTCAGGAGTTTTCATCATGCGTTTACTCACGCTTGCTCTGTTGATCCAGTCGTTCGTGGTGGCGGCGCCGCCGGCACTGGATCCACAAAAGGCGGGCATGGACCCGGCGCGGCTGGCTCAAATTGCCCCCCGCATGCAGGAGTTCGTCAATCGCGGCGAGGTGGCCGGGGTGGTCACGCTGCTGCAGCGGCACGGCGCGCTGGCGCATTTCGAAGCCACGGGCTGGGCCGACGTCGAGGCCAAGAAGCCGATGCAGCGGGACACGATTTTCCAGATCATGTCGATGACCAAACCATTCACGGGCGTGTGCGTGATGATGCTGGTGGACGAGGGCAAGCTACGGATCAACGATCCGGTGGAACACTACCTGCCGGAGTTCCGCGGGCAGATGGTGGCCGAACCGCAGGCAGACGGCACGCTGATTCTGAAGAAGCCGGCACACCCGATCACGGTGCGCGAGCTGATGACCCACACCTCGGGAATGGTGGGGGAACCGCCGGTTTCGACTGGCCCGCTGATGGTGAAGCTGGACATCATGCCGCTGGAGCGGGCCGTGCCGCTGTTCGCGCGCGAGCCGCTGCAGTTCCAGCCGGGGACGCGGTGGATGTACTCGACGGTGGGGATCGACGTGCTGGGGCGGCTGGTGGAGGTGCTGTCGGGAATGAAGTACGAGGAGTTCCTCGCCGAACGGATCTTCAAGCCGCTGGGGATGGTGGACTCGTACATCTTCCTGCCGGCGGCGAAACACGCGCGGCTGGCGGCGGTCTACACGATCGAGAACGGCCGCATGGTGAAGGCGGGCGCCGACATCCTGGGCGGCGACGCGCTGAAGTACCGCAAGGGCGCGGTGTATTCCGGGCCGGGCTTCGCGATGTACTCGACGGCCGTAGACCTGGTGAAGTTCTACCAGACGATGCTGAACAAGGGCGTGTGGAACGGCAAGCGGCTGCTGTCGGCGGCGGCGGTGGAGACGATGTCGACGGTCCAGACGGGCGACATCAAGGCGGGCTGGGACGTCGGGACGGGCTTCGGGCTGACGTGGGAGGTGACGAAGGACCCGTGGGGCACGGTGAGCGGGCTGGGCTACGGCGCGTTTCATCACGGCGGGGCGTTCGGAACGTTCGGCTACATCGACCCGAAGAAGGACCTGGTGGGCGTGTACCTGATTCAATGGGAAGGGCCGAACGGCAAGATGGCGCGCGAGTCGTTCACGGCGATTGGCGCCGGGGCGATCGTGGAATAGGGGCCGGCGCAAGGCCGGCCGGATAAGAGCAGCGTTGA
>JBEKHU010000767.1:0-3322 GCA_050012115.1 Bryobacteraceae bacterium
CAAATTCGCCGACATGGTCGCCGTGCCCGGCGACCCGCTCTCCGACATCACTCAATTAGAGAAGGTCCACTTCGTGATGAAGGCCGGCACGGTCTACAAAAACGACGCCCGCTAACGCCCGTCGCAACTGCGCGCCGCCATCAGTCGAGGTGGAACACTTCTTCCAGCGGCGCCATCGCCTCGTCCGGCCGCTGCCCCTCCAACGCCTCGAAGAACTCGCCCATCTCCTTCTGCCAGCGCCCGTTCACCTCGCGCCCGGCCATGCCGTCGAGCGCCGCCTGGAAATCCGGCGTCTCGCAATACCCCACCAACAGCCCGTCCGGGCGCAGGAACAGCGAGTAATTCCCCCACCCCGTCTCGCGCAATGCCTGCAACATTTCAGGCCATACCTGTTTGTGACGCGCCTTGTACTCTTCCAGCCTCTCCGGCCGTACCTTCAGCAGAAAACAGATTCTTTGCATGCGCTCACGACATCGCATTCCGCGGCGCTTGTCAACTCGGAACCTCCCCTCTTCCCGGCAGTGGGGTCTTAGCGTGCAGATGCGCATTTGGGGAGGTACATCGCACTCTGCATCGTGTTGCTTCGGTTCAGCGCGCGGTAGGCTATGGGCATGCCACTTGATCGCCTACAGCGGAGTTTGCGTGGGCCGGGTCTCGAACCGACAATGCTCGCATTCGGATCGATTGCATGGCGCGCACTGTCATGGGGCCCAAATATCGATTTCTCGTAGTTGTTTACTTCACTCAGGGGAGGTATTAGGATTTCCTCGATGGGCCTATGGACAGAATACTTCCACTGGACGGTCCTCTTGCGCTGGGGGGTACTGGCATGGATTCTGGCGACGCTGCTCGCCGTTGCGGGGTTGTTCCTGTTCTTCGACCAGTACTTTGGAGCGAACGCTTGTTTTGTGGTTGTAGCGGCGTTCATGCTGGCCAAGTTTGTCCACAGTGCCATAGTGTCCGCGGACCCGCTTTGGAGGCGTATGCTTTTTACGTTCATCCTGTTTGGCCTGGTCGGTGTTGGAATAGTTGAAACCATAAGGGGTGTTAACAGGTATCACGACAACAAAATCAAAAGCCCCGCACCCGCGGCCCCCCAGGCTTCCAGCGTGGAGCCAACAACAGCTCAGTCTCCCGAACCCCCACTTCATTCGAAAGCCACTCTTCATTCTGTTGTCCCTGCCATGTCTAGTGCTGACGCTATTGGTGGACTTGCTGCACTGGGATGGGGCACAACGTCCGACGAGCACAACGAGCGTACATTTACGATCACCAATAGACCGTTACCAGACATGAAGGCATCGGCTGGCTATTTCAGCGCTCTTCGCAAGCCTTTCCGGTTGCAATTTCAGCAGGTTCTAAGCATCGCGGGATTAAGGTCGTTGGCTGGAATCGCAAACTGTACAGAAATCGACATTGGTGCCAGTAATATAAATGATCTGTCTGAACTGCGCGGGCTGACGCTGCACAAGCTCAACGTCTCCCAGACACCGTTCACCAGCCGCGATATCCTCGACATATCGGCGCTTACATCACTCGTCAACTTGGATACTCTTAGCCTAAATATGTCACGAGTGAATGATCTTGAACCACTGCGCGGCTTAAGGAGATTGGTGTCGCTAAACATTGGAGGGTCGCTGGTTAGGGATTTAACCCCGATCAAAGAACTGACATCGCTGAGGTCCGTCGACGTTCGGGAATCTAGCGTGACTGACCTATCGCCACTGGCAGGCGATCACGCGCTAGAAGAACTGAGCGTTGACGCGAAGCAGGTCGCAAGTCTTAGCCATGTACCACAATTAAGTAAGCTCACCATAATCTCACAGGTACCCATTGACATGGCCGCAGTCGGGACATTATCTAATTTGAAGTTCTTGGTTATTTGGGGACCGCCAGTGATTGACCTGAGGCCGCTCCGCAAGCTACGGAAATTAGCGAATTTGCTTGTGGGCGGCATGGGGTTTGTCGCGGGACCATCTCGATTGATGGATGCGGATGCCATTGGGGAACTTACACAACTAAAAAACCTGACCCTTGTAGAAGTACAACTCACTTCTCTGAGGTTTTTGGTCGGACATGATAATCTAGTCGAGCTAAATCTTAACGGCACTCCGATAGATTCCGTGTACGAACTGACGAACCTAGCCTCTCTGAAGACTATCTCTTTTGCGGATGTCCCTATTGTTGACATATCTCCCCTTCTCTCCTTGCCAAGCCTTGAAAAGTTATCTCTCCTGCGGACTCCGGCTAGAGCAGATATTATTTCTGAACTACAGAGACGGGGAGTCAAGGTGACTATTAACTAAGATGGATCAATCAGTCTTCATACCAAATCAATCGATGTGGTTTGAACTCATACAACGTGAAAGAAGGGGACCTGCTGCGATTGGATTCCCGAGGGAAGAGGTGTGGGTCCTCGAACCCTCAGCCGAGAACGCGAATGAAGCCTCTCCACGCTAAGACTCCACTGCCCTCTTCCCTGCCCCCTGCCGTCGCGATATATTGAATTGCTTGACTCCGGCCGAGCCCAAGCCGACCCGCCGCGGCCTTCTGGCCGCTTTACTACCGGTGTCGGGGCTCGCGGCCGCAAAGCTCAGCCTCCCCGACCCCGGCGATCAGCGCGCCTTCCTCGAGTGGTACACCTGGCTCGCCGAGTCGGCCTTCTTCTGGCCCGGCGCAGCACCCCCGCGCGAGATCCACGACTGCTCCTCTCTCGTGCGTTTCGCCTATCGCAATGCCCTCCTCCCGCACACCGCCGAGTGGGCGCGTTCCCTTGGTCTGGCCGAGTTTCCTCCCCTGCCCGCCATCTCCCACCGCGGCTTCGCGCCCCTGCTGCGCACCGGCGCGGACGACGAGGCCCATTTCGCCGACGCGGCCCATCTCATGCGCTACAACTTCCGCCGCCTCGCCGCCGATCTGAACGCGGCCCAGCCCGGCGACGCGCTCTTCTGGTGCCAGCAGCCGGCTCTCGGTGCGACCCACGTCATGGTCTTCCTGAGCGCGAGCCGCTTCGAATCCGCGCCCGGCCCCTTCGTCGTCTATCACACCGGCCCCGACGGAAAATGGGCCGGCGAGGTGCGCCGTCCGTCCGTCCAGGAACTGTTGAACCATCCTGAGCCGCGCTGGCATCCCGTGCGCGGCAACCCCCGCTTTCTCGGCGTTTTTCGCTGGAATCTTCTCCTCGGAGGCGATTGAATCCGATGTTCCGCCTGCACTCGCCCGTCCTCATAAAGCTGAGTACGCTCTTCGCGCTGACCGCGCTCCTGCCGGCCCAGTTGGACGAAGACTCGCCCGACTCCAGGAATCTCACCTATTTCCAACT
>JBEKHU010000768.1:0-5201 GCA_050012115.1 Bryobacteraceae bacterium
CACGATGCGGCCAAGCGTTTGCTCGAAGGCGGCCATGTAAAGCCATCGTGGGGCAGGAAAGGACATCTTCGAGCCATCTGGCTGCTGAGCCCCAATGGCGGCAACCCCATCCAGACGCGGGCGCCCCAGGGCACCCGGTACAGCGTCGTCGAAAAGCTGGAGCACGGGCGCTGCTGGAAGCTGCGCAAGCTGGATGGCCGCGACGAGGACGGCGTGTCTTTTTCCGCGCGCAATGTGTTCTCGCAGGTGGTAGCCGATTGCCTAGTCGGGTGAGAGGCAAGGTCCAAGCGGACGGCCGACGCGTAGCCTGGATGCGCGGCACGTTCATTCGCCCGCGTTAGGTGGTGTCCGGCGCAGCCAAGCCCCGGACCGCCAAGGCCGACACAAGGGACGCGACACGAGCCAACGTCGGCGCAACAGGGGCCAACGGTCCTGCAAATCCCTGAGACCTGAAACGCGAAAATCGGCCGGCGGGGACAGGCAGACGCATCGCAGGACCCGCGAAGAGGACTGCATTAGATGCCGATGCTTCCGAAACGCGGTTGTATCGAGCCCGGTTGCGGTGCTGCGGCCCTCGATGGCGGGCGCTGCTTAGCACACAAAGCCGCGGCACAGCATGCAAAGCAGCGATCCTATGACGACCAGCGCGGTACGACAATCGAGCGTGGTTACGACGCTGACCACAGGCGGCTCCGGTTGCTGTGCTTCCAGCGCGACGACTGGCGCTGCAGAGGATGCGGCTGGGAGCCGGACGTGGTTCGGGACTGTCGCCTGGCCGACGTCGACGCGCCACCGGCGCACGTGGTGCTCGAGGAGCTGCGCCGCGCCAAGCTCGCCGGCGAGCGGCACCTTCACATGGACCACATCCTCCCGATTGCCACGCACCCGGACCTGCGGCTCGAGCTCGACAACGCGCAGACGCTCTGCGACTGGTGCCACAGGCGCAAGACGCTCAAGGAGAATGGCTTAGGGATGGCCACGGCAGGCAGCCAGGGGTAGGGCGCCTCGAATACCTGGCGGGCGGCGCGGGTGACCAAAGCGCGCCAGCGCTCCGAGAATCCGCGAAATTGAAAATTTTATATTGAGACGATTATGCGACTTTGCTCAGCAAATCGAAGCTTTTTGCCCTCGAAAATGCCGGGCAGATCACCCAAAACAGCACTTTTGCCTTGCAGTCAACAGATTATAAAGGGGTTGCCAAATCTACTGGAACAAAAAAGGCGGCGAGTTGCCCCACCGCCTCCTTGCCAGCCAAGCCATGCCGAACGTTGCCCGGCCGGGCCTCGCCCCGCCTCGTCACGCCATGCCTGGCCAAGCCGCGCCGTGCCGACCAACGCCTCATTTTTACTCGGGCCTCCGCTGGAGTCAACTTGCGAGGACGTAAACCAGTAGCGGCTGAACTTCAAGTCGTCCGCGGCGATCCGCGCCGGCTGGGCAAAAACAAACTGCTGGAGAAGGAAGCGCGCGAAGTAAAGGCTCGCGATGGGCTTCCGAAGTGCCCGACGCACCTCCGTTATCACGCCCGGGCCGCCTGGAATTTCTTTCGCAAGGAGCTGCAGGCGATGGATCTGGACCGGCGTCCCGACGCTCACATGCTCGAGGGCGCCTGCATGGCATATGAGGATATTGTCTGGGCCTACAAAACGATTCAGAAGCAGGGCCGGGTGATTCCAAAGCGCGCTCGGGACGCGAGTGGCAACTTCGTGGTCGTCGGCCTGACGACGCACCCGGCGGTGCGGCAGCGGAACCAGGCGCTGCTAATCCTGCGAGCCTTCTGCAGCGAGTTCGGATTGTCGCCGATCAGCCGGACGCGGCTCTCGATCGAGAGTCCTGACGACGAAGAGGACGATCTCATGAAGCTGTTGTCGCAGCCGCGCACGAACAGACGGATATTCCCGGGCATGGGGGAGGCGGGATGAAAGAAAAATTGCGGGAAATGCCATCGCTGACCGCGCGCGAAACCAGCCCCGCCGAAGGACCCAGAATCCCCGCCTCGCGTGCGTGGGGTGTGCTATCGAGTCGTTATGCCAGTATATAATTCCGCAAACTCAACTAAGCCAGCGCAAAAGCCAAAGGCAAGCCCGAAGGCGACCAAGCGGCACTAGGCACGTTTCCTTTTACAACACTTCTTATATTTCTCCCCACTCCCGCATGGGCACGGACTGTTTAAGCCGATCTTCGGAGGATGCGCGGCGGCCTCCTTGTTGCTTTCATTAACTTCAGCCACGAAATCAATCTCGCGCCAGGAGGGACAACAGAACGAGAAAGTTGTTTTGTTTTTGTGGTTTGTTAAAGCGAAATCTCCCTGTGCCAAAATATCCATGCCGATAATAACATCAACGTCGGGACGAAGCGCTAGATTTGCCACGCGCACCAAAGGAAACATCACGTGATTTGGTAGTCGAATATTCACCAAGTGAACAGTAGTGCCAGTTGTCCCACCAGCGCGACCGACGACGGTGTTGCCAACTGGGGCTAGTTGCAGATCAGCAACTACCCTTGGTGTAATTGAACTGTGCGTCGCCCCAGTATCATAAAGGGCTTTGTAGGTTTTATGATTGGTAGGGCTAGATGGCGGAATAAATGCGGTAAATATTTCAACATCGCTGATTAGGGCTCCCAACCTTCCCCCCGTAGACCGACAGGTGAACGCCATGTGCGGCATCGTGGGGGGCGCCGCACCAGGGGTCATATGGCGATGCCGTAGAGAGGATTATAGAGAGTGAGTGTGTAGCTATCGGGGCCTGGAGAGCAGGGCTGCAAACTGAAGGTACCCAGCGCGTAGGTTTTCAGGGCCGCAGTATAAGCATCGGCCATGGAATCATACGCCGCAACGAGTCCTTGATCCACGATTAGCAAGACCTTGCCGTTGTACTTGGCGGACAGTTCCTTTTGGTTGGCAATATACCAATCGAGGTTCTGCTTGAGTGGGTTGGGAACGCCCGCAGCGGGGCCCGCGTCATGAGGGATCGTATCCATAGCGTCAAGACGAGCATATCATACGCCGACCACGATACGTCGTCAACTCCTTTCTTTTCAACAAAACATTACCGTCACCGTAAAAATGGCGTGGCGGTGATTCCAAAATGAAACACCGAGGGCTCTCCCTTTCAGGCGAATGGCCCGTCATGGGGTTTTACGCAGCACGCCGCCCTCCAAATCGCCGGGTTTGCCAAGAATATAATTCCGTGATTCTAACTCCTTCACGCCGGCGAGCCCGGCATCCGGCCGGGCTCGGGCGAGGCAGGCGATCGATGCTACTGGTTGATTCGGTAGGTCCGCTCGCCGCCCTCCGATTTGAAGGACTCGACGGTGTGTCCGGCCTTTTTCATCGCGCCGGCCATGAAGCCGCGGACCGTGTGCCGCTGCCAGCCCATCTTCTCCATGATCTCGGCCAGCGTGGCGCCTTCCTTCCGCTGGAGCATGGCGACCACCTGGGCCGTCTTGCTGCCCTCGCGCGGCCCTTTGGCACCCGTGGCGCCGTCCTTGGCGGTGGCACCCTTGGTCGCCTTGGCCTTGGCGGGCGCGCCCTTGGCCGCCGTGGGCTTGCTGCTGGCCTTCTTGGGCTTGGCTGCAGGCGCCGGCGGCGCGGCGGTTTCCTTCTCGAGGTCGTCGCCCAGCCGCTGCGCGGCGTTCCAGATCCTGGCGACGGCGCTCTTGCGATCCTTGAAACGCTTGACTTCCTTCAGGTCGGCAAACGGCGGCGCGCCGGCGAAGCTGTTCCAGACCTCGACCAGCCGGCTGGCGGGCCAGTGCTTGGTGGTCTCGGCGAGTTCTTGCTGGGAAATGAAGATGGCACCGCCGTCGCTAGCGGCGGGCGCTTCCGATTCAACCGACAAGCAGTTGTCGGCGTCGATGATGTAAATCTTCGTCATGTTCGTTGCTCCTTGAAGTGGACTTCGGTCACTGCCAAAAGCCCAGCGTCCGGCTGGGCTCGGGCGAGGCGGGCGGCGCGCTTAGCAGGCAATCCGCTCGCCTCGACTGCGCTGCGGTCGCCAAGGCTGGCCAGGACCTGCGCCAGTTCCACGTTGACGTGGCCAAGGTCGCCAGGAAAACCCCAGTTGGTGGGATCAGCGGCCTGTTCCTTCGCGTGCTGGGCCAGTTGTTTGGCGATCCGCTTCAGGAGGTCGGCGCTCTCGGCGCGGAGGGCCTTGTAGGGAACCGTGGCGGCGGGCGTGTTCCCGCGGGCTGCGTCTCTTTTGGCGGTTTGCTTGGTGGGTGTCATGGTGACCTATTGATCACTCCGGTCGCGAAAACGATCAAGCGGAATCTGCTTTTGAATCAAAGATATAAAGAAGGAAAGGCGATGGTCCGGTGACATTCAATATTGAATGGTGGGATATCGAAAAGGTCATCCCGTATGCCAAGAACGCGCGCAAGATCCCCCAGGCTGCCATCGACAAGGTTGCGGCCAGCATCGCGGAGTTCGGCTGGCGGCAGCCGATCGTGGTCGACGCGAAGGGCGTTATCGCCGTGGGGCACGTCCGGTGGGGCGCGGCGAGGAAGCTCAAGTTGGAGAAGGTCCCGGTGCACGTCGCCAGCGACCTGACCGACGCCCAGATCAAGGCCTACCGGCTGATGGACAATCGCAGCAACGAGGAGACGGATTGGGACTTCGATCTCCTGGGCCCGGAACTGGCAGACCTGAAGGCCAGCGACTTTGATCTGGCGCTGACTGGCTTCGATCCAAATGAGATCGACGCCTTCCTGCTGGGGCCCGTGGACGAGCGCGCGGATGATGTCCCGCCAGTCCCACTGGTGCCGGTGTCGCGCCTGGGCGACGTGTGGCTGTGCGGGCCCCACCGCGTCATCTGCGGTGATGCCACCGATCCGGAGGTGATAGCCCGGCTGCTGGGCGAGCGCAAGCCCATCCTGATGGTCACCGACCCGCCTTACGGCATCGAGCTGGATTCCGAGTGGCGCGACCGCGCCGGGTTGAACAGCGCTCTAGGTGTAAAACGCACCGCGCTTTCAAAGGCTGCTGCGAAAAAGAACCCGCTGGCCCCCGCAGAGCCCAGCTACATGCGGCACCGGACAGAAGGTCACACGGAGACGACCATTTCCGGGGACACGCGCGCCGTGTCAAGGGCGGAGTAAAACTAGACCACTGGGGCGGCGGGAAAGTGGACCAGTTCACAGGCGGCAGGGGCTTTGGCTTGAGGGAGTTGCAGGGGGCGGCTGAAGCGTAGGCCTGCGACCCG
>JBEKHU010000769.1:0-3608 GCA_050012115.1 Bryobacteraceae bacterium
CAACGTTTGTGAATGGGTCACAAGCTTCTCCTTGTGACCCGAACATATCCCCTGCCACGACCAACCCGTCAGCCATCAGCACGCGAAGCGTCTGCCGCCCAGGCTTAGTTCAAACGGCGTTTTCGGAAACTGACCGCCAACGGTAAGGTCTCGCAGGGTACTTGTCCGTAAATCCCACTTTCCGGGCACGACACTTTCCGAGTGCCCGATCATTCGTCCACAATCTGGCACTCAGTATCGTGTACAGCAGATTGAGTATCCTTACTTTTCTGCTGGGTTCGGCCACTACGCTGGTGCGTGGCAGCAAGCTGCTGTCAGCACACGGCGAATGCGAAAGGCATTCCATTCCACACGAACGGTTTCGGGGCCCGATTCCCCTGGTCGAGGTAATTGAGTGGGAATCGCGCCCAGACACGGCTCGTTCTGGGCCTGGATCTCAGGCTTAAGCCACCGAGAAGCTGTCTGCGGCCGAAGCTTCATCCTCGAACGTCTCGAAAACCGTGTACAGCTTGGTGATCTTCAGAAGATCATGCACCCGCTTGGCGAGGTTCAACAGCTTCAACTCGCCTCTGGCTCTGGTGAGAGTCGTGTACGCGGCTACCAGTTCACCCAGACCAGAGCTATCGATGTACGTAATGTCGGCCATGTTCAGAACGATCCGCCTGGAACCGCCCTCCACCAGTTCTCGTATCTTCGTGCGCAGGGTGCTGGTGCCTTCGCCCAGTGTTAGTCTTCCGCTGGCGTCGACGATGATCACCTCACCCCTTTGGTGGGTTGTCAGTTTCACGCTCATTGAATTATTCTCCTTCCTGTTGTCTTCTCACTTCTGAGCGGGCCGCAAGTGATCTAAAACACTTTCAGCGATAAGAGCCTTAACCAAATGCCATTCGTGACTGTCACGGAATTCCCTCTGGCGCGACCTTGATCACAACGGCTGTGACATCGTCGCTCAGTTTTTCCGTGCGCGAGAATTCCGAAATGGCGCGGTGGAGGCTTTCGACGATCTCGTGCGCAGTCTGGTTGCGGTTCTTCCTTACGATCTCCAGCGCCCTCTCGCTGCCGAAGGACGATTTGTCCCTTTCGATCAACGACGACTATGGCGTCGGGCGCTGACTCCACGATGTCTTGAAACCTTTCGTCCGAAATCACCATTTTGGACTCCCGAGTCCCATTCAGTGTACACTCAGCCGCCATCCTCGGATCCCCCGAGTTGCAGTTTCCACTTCGGGAGCCGTCTCTTGGCCCCTCCAAGCTCCAATTTCGCCCTGTCGGGAGAACCAGAAACCCGGAAACCGCGTCATTTCAGTGGCTTCCACAAACACCTCTCGGCCCCCCGCGTCCTGGTCTGCCTGATTTCGCGAGTGTCATCGCCCACCCGCTACCCGGTGGCCATTGCGAGCGCACCGATCCGTCGTAGCATGCTCCCAAACAGCCGCCGTGTGCGATATGTGTGGCTCGGGTCACGGGGCACTCGGAGAGGGTGCAAGTGGTCGGTAAACGGCGTTTACGGAAAATGGTCCGCTGCCGCTCAATTCGCGTGTATAAGTACTTGTGCTCAAGCGTGATTCTGAAAAGGTGGGCTGGGGATCGGAATGCTCGTTCTTCCGCCCACCATTTTTTGCTCGCCAGCCTTCTCCTTCTTCCAAACACAGTTCTGACCATCGCTCCTCTTCCCGTCTTGCCCCAAGAGTTATGTCAACCGGAATCATATGAAAACACAGGGCTTATCGTTCGGTTGACATAACTAGGCCTGTTTTCCGCAAACCCTCCTAGGAAATGCTTACACGAGAGGGTTTTGTGGGAAAAGGGCTTCGTTATGTCAACATTGTCAACGGATGGTTCTAACTCACTGTGTCCAAAGGAGTTAGCTGGGAGCGTCGTGCGAATCGTTATGTCAACCGTCTATCAGAATTCGCATTGTGATATACCGCATGGCGACTGGATCCAGGAGATAGCCAGCATTCCCGCCACTGATAAGAAGTCACGAAATCCAGATGTTTGTGTATTCATTGAGGGAGGGATGCGCCGGCCCAAGTGAGTACTGCGCCGCGGATGACACGAGGTCAGGGACCAGTCAAATTCATACCCTGACGAATCGCCCTTGGCCGGCAAAGCCGCGGTGGCAGACAGAAAGACACCCGGTTGTGAGAGTGGTGTTGTCAGACGCCCATCAATTGCGGATGAAACGTCAATCCTGTGGGGGAAGAAGGCGAGAGGCGAACCGATCCCCATCAATCCGTGCCTTTGTGTCTTGGCCACAGGCGCACGAAAATCGAACGATTACCGTTGGGCTATCGGGCGGCCGCTATGTGTTGAGTTCTCACAGCCCTCGGCGCCGGTCTTGGCGGGACGATTTCCGTACACCTGCAAGCGTCCATGCACGTGGATACGGGGATGTTCAGCCGCTTGGAAATTGCACGCCAACTCAAATCCTGTTCATCCCGAAGCCGCACAACCTCGTCACGCCGAAAAATGCGCCGGGGCCGTCCAAGCGTTTTACCGTTCGCGCGCGCTGCACGAACGCCGGCCGCGGTGCGCTCCCGAATCAACTCCAACTCAAAAGCGGCCACAGATGACAGGATGTTCAGCAGAAGCCGACTCGTGGGGTTGTTCTGATCTGTGTCCAAACCCTGACTGACGGCGATAAACCGCACGCCGTAGCTGTCCAGGGTGGCGAGTTGCTGGCTCAAGTGCACGACGCTGCGGCCAAAGCGATCGAGCTTCTGAACCATGACCACATCGAAGCGCCGGGCATCCTTCATCAGCCTATCCAGTGCAGGCCGGGGTAAAGCCCAAGAAAGGCTCGCTCGTCACGAACCGGGCCGGCACCTGGAACGGAGACTGGTTGGTTGAGAAGATCGGGTCCACTACAGCGTCATTACGACATCAGCGAACAGGTGAACAGGGGTCCGCGAACGTCGATGAGTTGATCGTCGTGAAGCCGTCTGGCGAGGCGATCTATCCCTGCCTCACGCCGGTCGGCAAGGTCGCCAAAGGAGGTGACCGACCCTGGCATGCGATCATCAACGGGGAGAACTACCACGCACTCCAGTTACTGCTTCACCTGTACGAGGGGAAGGCCGATTGCCTCTACCTAGATCCGCATACAACACCGGCGCGCGGGACTGGACGTACAACAACCGCTTCGTCGATGCGAACGACAGTTACCGGCACAGCAAGTGGCTATCGTTCATGGAAAAGCAACTTCGGCTGGCGAAGCGGCTCCTTAAGCCAGACGGAGTGTTGATCATTACCATCGACGAGCACGAAGTGCACCATCTTGCGATGCTGCTGGAGCGCATCTTTCCCGAGTACCAGAGACCAATGGTCACGATTGTCATCAGCGCCTCTGGAAACAACAGCGATGATTTCTCTCGCGTTGAGGAGGATGCGTTCTTCTGCTGCCCGCAAACAGGTCGTGAAGTTATTACGGGCGCGGCGGGCGCAGCGGAATCTGGCACCCAGGAGGTGAGGGGCCGCGAGGAGTTTGTCGAATGTGCTGGAAAATCAGGGTTTTCCGGCCTTAAAATCTTCTAGCGGGGCGACAAACGCGCTTGGCGCATGCGAAGATGGCTCGCGGAGGGGGAATGCGACTCTCAGGATGGAAG
>JBEKHU010000770.1:0-2758 GCA_050012115.1 Bryobacteraceae bacterium
CGTTCGAGATTGTAACGGCAGTATGAGCTGTATTCGGCCCGGGATTTCCTCCTACGAAGATAGGAGATTGTCCGCTGGAAGCGCAGGAATTCGGCGGGATGTCCGCAATCGTTGTACCTGAAGCTATCCCTGTACCAGTGACGTTGGCAGACAATACAACGCCAGTAATAAGCGAACCGCCGCAAGTTCCGTCTGTGCCTCCTGTAAGAATAGAGGAAACAGTCGTCCCAGATGGGATGTTAGGGCCTCCTGTCACGGTATGGCCGACGTTGAATACAGGAACACACGCCATAGCTTTCGCATTGGCAAAGTGAAGCGTATTGTTGCCCGCCGCAGTGGGCGCGTTCGTAACGGCATTTGCTGTAAGTGCGTCAATTGTGCCGAAAACAACCGAGGATCCACTGCCATTCCCACGAAACATGCGATTGGGCGGCGTGCCTTGTAAGGCCTGCCACGCCAATCCTCCCCAGTTTGAGGGACTTGAGGCTGGCGTTGCCTTGGCGGCTGTAGGCGTGGTCTTATTAAGGATCTTGAGTGCCTGTATCCCGGCCAGAAGTCCATACTGCTGCGGCGTCAGGGCAGTCCCGTTCCACGTGTACCCGCGACCAGAGTTCCAACCGGCGGGCGTCACGTCGGCGTCCTTGAGCACTAGGTAGCACAGGCCCAAGGCGAAGCCCATCATAACGTCGCCGCCCTCGTACCTGTTCGCGTCAGTCCCAATGGCTATGTAACCGTTACCACCATTGCCTTGGCCGTCTGAGTAATGCTCCATGCTGGCGTAAACGGGTGGCAGATGGTCGGGTGTCCCTGCAGTGTACTGGATATTATAATCGCAGCCACTAGATCCGTTGGACACTCGGGACCTTAGGTTCTGCCATTCGGGTGAGTTCGTCGCGGCGCGAGCCTTGAGCGTCGAAATGTAGCTCGGCGTCAGGATCATCGTCGGTTGAGCCAACAGAGGACAGGCCGAGAGCAGGAGCGGACAAAGTAGTCGCTTCATCGAGGTTTCGCGCCGGCAATGTTGCTGGTTCCTGAACAGATGTTCATAAAGTGAGCCCGCCGATCTTGACAGTATAGCGGGAATCTTCTTCCCGTTTCGCCTTGAGTGCGAATCTTGAGTGCGAATCTCATTGGGAACGCATCGCATCCCGCCCGAGACTGGCCCTCTCATTTCATGTCACCCATTAGGGGGGAGCCTCCAGAGCGTCTGTATCGTGTTAAAACCAGTATAAACCCGAACGTGCGCGTTTTGAAGCCGCCGCGGAGCGCCACTAATTGTCCATCACATAGGCGTCATAGTATTCGTCACTTTGAACCGGTGCAAAGTGTCCCAGAAGACGTGTCGACGATTGAAAGGCACGTACCTGTTCGGGCGTAATAGTGAACTTCCAATTGATGTTGAACCCTTCCTGATAGACCTGCGCCGGCAGTGAAGTATCAATCTTACTTGCCAGCAGGATTACGACCGGCCTGCCCGTCTCCTGGCGGAGGCGTCGCGCATCGGCCAGGACATCGCCGAGGCTGAGTTCCAGCCGGGCCTTGCGGGTGAAACGGCATATATTGCCGTAGCGTTGCTCGCGCATGAGGTAGGTTGGGTTGGAGACATAGTACGGCAGCGTCTCCACAAGATAATCCGGATCTGCGATGACGACCGCCTGCTTCAGGTCGGGGCGTCTTGCGAGAATCGAGCTCACACCATGGTCGTGGGTGTGCGCCATGTCGCGAATCCAGGAGGCGTTGCACAGCGGCTGTAGCAGCAGAATCAGCACAAACAGCGCCGCGCCTAGCGTTGACAACGGACCGATGAATGGCTTCAGTCGATCGGGAGAAACAGGCTCCTTCCACGCATTCTTGGGCGCTACCATCCAGTACATGCAGATCATGAAAACGAGCCATAGCGCCTGATGACGATACCCGCCGGGATAGACGACAACGAAGAAGAGGGAAAGTCCAACCAGGGTTGTCAACGCGGCCAGGAAGGCGCCCGTCCGTCGGATCAGGCCCAGCGTGCTGCCGAATAAGATCAGCGACCATAACAACTGCAGAATGAACAGAAAAGGCTGCTTCCAGAGCAATGGTATTGCCGTAACCAGCGTGCGCCGGCCGGGAAACCAGCTTTCCACGAACTGCGCCGAAGGCAGAAGGATCCCCTTGCACAGCAGCTTGAATGTGATGCCGTCGGGATGGTCAATCACCGCCGCGTCATTGAAGGTCGGGAAGATCGTCAGAATGCAGGTCACTACACCAAGGGCCGCAAGGGCCGCGTTATAGAGGAATATGCTGATCTTCCGCCGCCGGTCGGCGGCGGCGCCAGTCAGGATGTCCACAAACCAGAAGAGCAGAAGCCCGCCCGCGAGCAGCACGGAATGCGCGTTGCAGTTTGCCAGCAAGAACAGCAGCACGCCCAGCAGACAACCGCGTTCGCGATGCCGCTCGTAGAAGACGGCGAACAGGAACAGCGCCAGCATGCTGATCCCGTAGTTGCGGGCTGTCACGGAATACTCGTAAAGCGTGAAGCGCCCCATCAGAAGGAGAGCCAGAAACGGCAGGCTGAAGGGGCTCCGCAGCATCAGAATCAGAATCGCAGCGGCGGCGACAACAACGGAGACGAGCAGCAGAACCTCGGGACGCGGGATCAGGGCATGAGCGCCACGCAGAAGAAGGTACCAAACAGCGGGATGGGCCTCGCCGTGGAGTCCCTTGAGCATGGCGAAGACGGCGTCGCCCTCCAGGGCGCGTGATAGCGCCTTCACCTCAT
>JBEKHU010000771.1:0-19980 GCA_050012115.1 Bryobacteraceae bacterium
GAACCTGCGCCAGAGAGCCGAGGCCGTCGGGATGGGGAAATTCTACCCGACGTTCTACGGGTACGCTTCCTCCATCCACCACGGTGATATCGGCGGGTTGGCCGCCCAGATTTCCACCGGGAAATTCCAGACCGAGATCGCCCCATCGTTCA
Organism: Bryobacteraceae bacterium; assembly: GCA_050012115.1. Lineage (GTDB taxonomy): Bacteria > Acidobacteriota > Terriglobia > Bryobacterales > Bryobacteraceae > CAIVVT01. Next base: position 153 of record JBEKHU010000771.1, read on the forward strand.
ACGCCATCCGGGACGCTCTCATCATGGGACACCAGTCTGTCATCGTGGTCATCGACAACTTCAACGATGTCGCCGCCCTCGGATTGGCTGACGAGATCAAGGCCGCGGTCGAGGGGTTCCAGAAAGCCTGGGATAGGTAGCCAGATTTGCGCCGACCTGACCCCAGGACAGACGTTCTCCGGCAGATGGCCAATTGCACTACCACCTCTCCGCGGTTCCGGGTGGATCGTCGGCCATCCGGACAATGAACTCGCCTGTCACGCGCGCCTGCCGGTGTCCGAGTAGCGCGTAACACAGGAGCAATCCTGAACCGCTCACCTCCGATCATCTAGAACTCTTGCCAGCCGTCGTCCGGACCGAAGGACCGTCGGCCCGTTTGAGCTGCTTCCCAAGAAGGCAAGAGACTGCCAGTTCCGGCGCAGTGGACTCGCCCACCACTAGCAGACCCAGCGTCCAGCTATACAATTTAGGGAGATGATGATCCGCCGGTTGATAGCGGCGACAGCTTTCCTCGCGTCTCTCGTGGCAGCACAAGTGGGGCTCTCTTTTGATCCGCTAGCCTATTCCACTGCGGCCGAAGCGCTTGCTGCGGAGAATTACCTTCACTCGCATCCGGACGATTCCTCGGTCCTGAAAAGGCTTCTCGACTACTACGAAGCGCGTTGGCAGACGGCTGGGGCGGAACGTCTCCGGCTCATCCTATGGACGATTCAAAACCACCCGGATGTCGCTTTGGATATGCCGCACGACGGGCGGGCCTTGCTGGTGAACCCGGATGAAAAACAAGATTACGCGCAGGCGCGGCAACTCTGGCTCAAACAGGTGAGGCAGTACCCCGATCGCCTTCGGGTCCTGGAAAATGCAGCGATCTGCCTTAGGCTTACCGATCGTCAGTCAGCGGCCGATTGGTTGAAGCGGGCGATGACCCTGGATGTAGACCGCCGCGGTTTTCTGGAATTGGCTTTAGGCGATGTCTATGCCGCCGCAATCTCGGGGATCTCTGGAATGAACCCATGGGAAGGGCCGACCTCGGTAGACGTCAGCGAAACCAGTTTCGAATTCGCGAGGCGTGCCCGGATTGAGGCAGCGACAGATGCAGAGCTTGCCGCCAGAACGGGCTGGGCGCTTTATCTAAGCACCGAGGCATTGCAGCGACTGGGTCTGAGCAACGCGGATTACGACACGATTGCTGAAGAGTTGCTACTCAAGTCCGCCGCTTTCGATTTTCCCAAACCCTCAAGACTCGGCCCGCTAGGGACGTTCTATCAACGCCAGGAAGCGAAGAATTCCGGTCGGGTTCTCCCGAAGTCGCGCATCGTGGCGGTTCCTTCCGAGGAACAGGCAAAGCGCGTGCTATGGAAAACAACCAGCATCGGTGTCACGGGCGAAAAGACGGTTGTGGGTCCGGTTCACGTCATGGTTGACGTGGTAGTCGGCACCGACGGGCACGTATGGAAGGCGGTCCCTGAGAACGCTCCGACGGAACTGATCGGATCCGCTGCATCTGCAGCCGTTATGAGTTGGACCTACCAGCCCCTGGAGATCGAGGGTGAGGTCGTTCGGGTTGCGACGAGGGTCGAAGTGGCTATCGATAGCCGGCCTTAGTGCGCCGCTACAATGGTCTGCGAGCGGATCGTCGGCAACTCGGACGGAATCGTGGCCGAGAAGTGCCGTTACCGGACAAGTGCGCTGCGACACCGTACCGCTGGCGTCGATTTCCGGTAACGCCGTTTACCGACCACTTGCCCGACATTCCGGCTGCGCGCTCATAGGCAAAGGTGGAAGCCAATCTCAGCGCCAGGCCCGATACCAGTCGTCGTAGGCGAGCTTGCGCAAGGTCGCGTCGCAGGCGGCCACGCGACTGCCGCCGTGGGCGAAGGGCACGCTGAGCGGGCGGCACAGCGCGCTGTCGCGCTCCAGGTACCACTGGCCTTCCGCATAGCCGGCCGTTCTGATGCCAACGAACCAGTTCAGAATCGAGACGTCCTGCCTGGGGATCGGGCCCGCGCCGCGTTCGAATCCGTCGAAGAATACCGGCAGGTCGCCCGCCGGGCCGGCGAGTCCCGCTCGCACGTCGTCGAAATAGGCCAGGGCCTGGCTGTGGGGATCCTTCATCAGATAGCGGACACGGATCGCGAAGCAGAAGTTCGTCAGCGCGCGGCGGTCGAAGGGCAGGTAGTTGGGATAGTCGAGCATGAACGAGCGCAGGTCGAGCGAGCGGTCGAGGCCGGGATGTCGTCACGCATCTGGCTGGTCATCTTTAGCGTGAGGGTGTGATCAAATCTCTGGGACTGCATTTCTTCTACCGGCCTCCGAGACAGAAAAGGACAGCACGGGCAACGGCAAGCTGCTGTCGCTCGGCGTCACTGCTTTGGCCGGCGTTAGAAAGTCGCCGGATCACTTCGCCAACCCGAATCAGATGATCTTGTCGTTTAGCCACGAGGTCAGCAACATACGGGTTGGGCTTCTTTGGCGCGGTCGGTTGCGGTTTTGATTCCGGCGTGGGGGTATGAAAGCCGCTGGTAAATTCTTTGAAGTCCATCATCTTGCCACCTCCCACCTGCCGTCGATTTGTTGTTCAATTGTTTTCGTTGTTCTAAGTTCCATGTTTTTGCGCATATCTCCATATGCACATGTATTTAGACAACGAGAAAATGGTCGATTTAATTGCCGTGTCCCTCGCGGATAGGTATGTTGGACCGCCCGAACAGCACACGGAAATATATCAAATTCATGTTTTTTGAATTAACGCCGGATGCGGTATATCTGGTGTCTTCTCAAGAACGCGGGGACATACTTCAGAACGGCAGCAACTGAAGAACTGGCACTCGACCACGCTGGATGATAGCGATCTGAACAGCCAATTCAGATGCCGGGAATGGTATATCAAGGCAGGAAGCTATCGCGATATACCTTCCACGATCGACCTTCTGACTTGGCTTCGGCGGCGCTTGGGGGCTTGGTAACAAAACTTTTCTCGGATGCTCTGCGCACAAGAGTCATGAAATCAACAACTTAAAGACTTCGGTAACAAAAGTAACAAAACTCGGGCCCTTTTCCGCAAACTATCCTCACGTAAGGGATTTTTCAGAGGGTTTGCGGAAAATAGCGTTAGTTTTGTTACCAATTCAATAACTCCTGTGTTTCTAATGAATTAAGCCCTAACAAAACTTTGGGAGTTTTGTTACCAAATGAATGCTGAGGATGTCAGTAGGCCAATTTCAGGGGCGCCAGTGACTTGTTCTCGGCCTTTGACCGGTACGTCCGATCGAGTGTGTCTATATACTCTTATGAGCCACACCGAGTCAGAAATAATTGATCAGCACTACACTATCTCTGAAGTAGCCCACCTACTTCACGTTCACCCTCTTACCGTCCGTCACTGGTACTGGGAACAGGGCTTGCGAATCCAACGCGTCGGCAAGCAGGGCGTCCGGATTGCCGCCCGCGACCTGAAAACCTTCTTATCAGCGTGCAACCACGGGAACTCAAAATCTATTAGTGGTCTGGACGATTGTGACTGGAACGTTGCAGCCGGCCGGCCAGGAACAGGCACACTCTCTCCGGGCCTCACCGGTGTCCCCACCGCGGCCGCCAAGATCACAACGCAGCTTATAGAAGAGGAGTAATTGACGATGGGCAACCTGTGTGATAACGAATTGAAAGTTTCTGGACCGCCGGAGAGTGTCGAACGCTTTTGCAGTCAGTTCACCGAGAAAGGGTTTTGCGGCGTGGTCCCGGAGCCTGATTTTCCAGAAGTGGGCAAGGAGCGGCTTCGGTGGCGTCTGAAGCACTGGGGCAACGAATGGAACGTACACGAAGACGATATTTTTTATAGGAAGGTCGACGGCGCCGCTATCTTCAAATTCGAGACCACCTGGACTCCGCCGATTCCTTGGCTTGACGAAGTGGGCCGCGCGTATCCGGACTTGCAGCTCACCTTGGTCTACGTCGCACAAGGTGGTCGAAACTTCGGCATCGCTGAGATTACTGGCGAGCGGCCGGATGATGAACCGTGCGAGGACGACTACGACTACTTCCGCTCCACAACCGTTGATCTTCCGAACTCCGTCTTACGCTGTACGGAAAGTTCTACTGCTCTGTAGCCACAATCTCTACTGAGCGGCACGCGTTGGACGGATTCCTCTGATTTTTTAAAAACTTTATAGCCGCAACGTCGGAATCTGATGCGCGCCGGCTTAGTATACGCATGACGACGGCACCTGATTCTGTCTCTGCTAACACTCCAGTAACAAAACTCCTCACACAGCTCTTGTTCACAACTTCCCTGAATTCATAGACTTACAAGCGACGATAACACAAGTAACAAAACTAAGGCCTTTTTCCGCAAACTGTCCTCACGTAAGGTATTTTCTGGGAGGTTTGCGGAAAATTGTGTTAGTTTTGTTACCAATTCGCTAACTCCTGTGTTTCTAATGAGTTAAGCCCTAACAAAACTTTCTGAGTTTTGTTATCATGCCTGTGAATTTGAAGGAAAAGAAGGTGGGCAGAAAGGAACTTGAAAGCCTGCCCACCATGAATTGGCGCTTTGAGCAAGGATATTTAGACGTGCTTTTGGCCTACCCAGGAAGACCCCTTGACAAAATCAAAATGTGTGCGATGATATCTGATGTGATGATATATAAGATCATGAGCGAGAGAAAGCGGATGGAGACCGATCAATACTACAGAATGTCAAAAGTTATTATACTATTGTGCGTTGTGTTCATGATTGGCTGGCAATGGCTTTCCGGCTCGACCGTCGCAACTCGGCGGTCAGGGAATGGAATCGCAATGAGCACAAAAGAAAGGACTTCTCACCAAAGAGAAATCAATTTAGATAATATCCCGGCGGAACTGAAGGCCCTACCGAACTGGGTCTGCTACCGGATTGAGGAGCGCTACGGTCAATCGAAACCAACCAAGGTACCGTACGATCCGCGAACCGGAGAACATGCTAAGGCCAACGATCCAGCCACGTGGACAGACTATGAGACTTGTACAGCAGCTCTGCAACGCGGTGAGTATGACGGAATTGGCTTCGAATTTGGATCCGGATACGTCGGCATCGATCTGGACCATTGCCGCGACCCTGAAACCGGGGAAATTGTGGAATGGGCGTCAGATGTGATTGCCCACATGGATTCGTACAGCGAGGCCAGTCCATCACAAACCGGCGCCCACATTATTCTTAGAGGTACGTTGCCGGCCGGCCGTCGTCGCATGGGGCCGATTGAGATGTACGACCAGGCGCGGTACTTCACGATCACCGGCGCGCACATTGATGGGACGCCGGGGTCAGTGGAAGAACGGTCAGTCGAGTTAAAAGAACTGCACGACGCCCTATATAAAGATGATGAGGCGACCGAAAACGCAGCAGAGTCACCCTCGTTGCCGAATCCTGAAGCCAATACGGCCAACGACCTGTCAGATGCCGAGATTATCGAGCGGGCATCCAAGGCGGCCAACGGTGCAAAATTTCGAGATCTGTGGGCGGGCGACTGGCATGGTCAATACACGTCCCAATCGGAAGCCGACGAAGCACTGTGTTGGAATTTGGCATTCTGGGCTGGGCGAGACGCGGATCGCATCGACACCCTGTTCCGACAATCCGGTCTGTATCGAAAAAAATGGGATCGCCAGGATTACCGCCAAGGCACGATTGCGCGGGCGATCAAGAACACGGCCAAGACCTACCAGATATCCCGTCGTGAGCGAATCGAGCGGCTATATGCTGGATTGGCGGCGCAACGTTCGCGGCCGGCTGTAGAAACCGAACTCAGCCTTGCGCCGACACCGAATCAGGCACCATCAGTTGAAAAAAATGAAAGCGATTTCTCCGACTTCCGGTACGGGCAGACGGATCTTGGCCTTTCTGAGCGGTTCATCCGGCAGCACGGGGAAGACCTTCGTTACTGCGTCGAAATGGCGATGTGGCTCAAATGGAATGGAACCCGTTGGGAACCAGACAAGTTGAAGCAGGTCCATCAGCTGGCCAAAAAGACGGCCAAGGCACTGTACTTTGAGTTGGCCGCGGAACCTGACGAAGAAAAACGAAAACAACTCTTCAAATTCATACAAAAATCTGAAAGCGAGCGGTCCCTGAACGCCGTCGTGAACCTCGCCAGGACCGATCCGCGGATTGCCGTGAGTATTTCGGCATTCGATACCCAGCCGCATCTCTTGAACTGCAAAAATTGCACGATCGACCTGCGAACCGGTGAACTGTTGCCCCACCGCAGAGAAGACCTCCTTTCCAAGCAGTGTCCAACTATTTTCGATCCGAATGCCAAGTCCGAAGTGTGGGAGCGTTTCTTGAACGACTGCACGCGCGGCGACAAAGAGTTGCAGGGCTTCCTACAGCGCGCCGTCGGCTACACCCTGTACGGCGATCCCAGAGAGCAGATTATGTTCTTGGTGCATGGTCCAGCAGCTACCGGAAAATCCACATTCACCGCGGCAGTCATGGCGGTTATGGCCGATTACGCGATGACGACCGACTTCACGACCTTTGTGAAAAAGGATCGGATCAGCAACGGCCCATCCGACGCCATCGCAGACCTGGCCGGAGCGCGGTTAGTAGCCAGCGTAGAGGTCGAGGACGGCGCGCAGCTGGCCCAGTCGCTGGTTAAGACATTGACGGGCGGGGATATGGTCAGAGCGCGGCACCTGTACCAGTCATCCTTCGAATTCCGACCACAATTTGCGCTGTGGGTGGTCTGCAATCAGGCGCCGGTTATCAGCCAGGATGATGCGATCTGGCGGCGACTCCTGCGACTGCCTTTTGAAAACGTCATTCCAAAAGACAAGAGAAACAAGAACCTAAGAAACCTCCTCACCGATCCCCAGACAGTAGGGCCGGCGATTCTCAAATGGGCGGTCGACGGCTGCGTGGAATGGTACCGGAATGGTCTCCAGGTGCCCGACACAGTTCAGCAAGCGACAGATGCCTACAAACAGGAATCAAATCCACTCGCCAACTTTGTGGACGATTGCTGCGTCCTCGCCCGGAATGTATGTACCGCAGTTGCAGATGTACGCCGCGCCTACGATGAATGGCGGCGCGAAAGTGGAGAGATAGACACACTAACCCGCAATCAATTCACCGCTGCTATGCGTGATCTTGGCTGCATCGCTGAAATTAAAAATAGAAATAGAGTCTGGTCCGGCATAGCCCTACGTGACGATGATAATAACTCTTACACTGCTTTTCGAGGAAAACGGACCCTTTCTGGCGCCACCTCGGCCAATAGTTTAAAAGAGAAACGTAATGAGAGTTCGTTTTTTGACGTATAACCAGAAAGACGGCTTTGGGGGCTTGACACAATAGAAAACTGTGGTAGAATAAAAAATGGTGCAAGAAATGAAACAACACACCGCGAAACAAAGCACGGATCTAGTTCTATTTCCCCTGTGTATCTTCAATTCTTGCACCGACCAACACCCGGCGACGCGGATATACCGCAGCGCTCCAGTGCCGAACGAGCCGAAGTTACAGGATCATTCTGATTCTGTCTAACGTCAATTTGTTCGCCGGCACATAAAACTGATGAACGGCGCCCAGCAGTGGGGCGCTGAAGACTCGGCGGATACCCGTCAGTCGCTCTGTTCTGGCTGGCCGTGCACCGTCGCATGGTAGGCCAGATTCTCGTGCGCACAAACCAACATTATTGTCACGTGCTTCGACGGGAACCAGACCTCTGGCAAACACCAGAGCTAGTAAGAATTGGGAAAATATATGTCAAACACAATCCGTAATAATCTCACGATATACGGTCCAGCAGATGAGGCGGGCCGATTTCTGAAGCAATTTGTGGACGGTGGTATGGCAGCATTCGTGCCAATACCCCCAAACGCAACGATTGACCAAGTTAAGGACATCTGGGGCGCGCTCCCAGAGAACGCATGGGACGTGCAAGTTCTGCCCCAGGGATCCATCACAATGGTCAATAACCCTTCAAGCAACAAAATGCGTCCCCACACTTCAAGTGGAGCTCCCTGGCTGAATCGCAGAGGGTTCAGCCTTGTTCATCATGGCATTGAAATGAAATCTCAAGATCTGCCAGGATTTCTTGGAAGAGACAAGATCCCGATAGCACTTCTAGTTTTTCATACAAAATGGGATCTACCTCGCCGCTGGATTGAATTCGTTATCAACAGCGAATACGAGCGGGGCGTAGTTCTCATAATGGAGAGCTTCGACATTACTAGCTTTACTATGTTAAACAATATCGAATTAGACACTCCAGAAAAATACTTTGTCTATACGTCTGATCCTCAATCGAAGTGGATTCAGTCCGGACATTGTGCTGCGATTATTAAGATGCCTGATGGCGACGGTGGAGATGATTTCTTCTTACCTCAAATTGATGAAGAGGGAAAAGACGGCGAGAACCTTTAGAAAAGACGTAGGAGTACATATTATGGCGAATCATTATCGAATTCTTTTTGATGTATATAGCGAGCAACCGGACCCAGTCAACTCGTTTGTGGGTGCTCTCGTTTGCGGTGGCTGGGGCGCATTTGTTCCAGTTGCCGGTATCAACCACGCGGTCGATGAGGACGGCGACCGCGGTATCGCGCCGGAAGTGCGCGCCTGGGGCAGTTATCTGTTCCCGGACATGCGGATCATGACGGAAGCGGGAACAATCGACGTCAACGTGGAAAATCAAGGATACCTCCCCCATTTCAACAGGACGTCCGTACAGGAGCGGATAGAGTACTTAAGAAGTAACAAGACGCCGCTGCCCGGATTTATTCCACCCAAGACCACGGACACGCTGGCGTCATTCATCGCGGAAAGTCGTGGCGGCATTCCATTTCGATTCTTTCAGGCCGTCATCGACAAGCTCTACGATGCGGGACTGCGCTTTTATGTAGTGGTATACAGTCACGTTGACGCATCCTATGGACGCACCGACGACCACTTCTTTTATTCCGTGTCCGACCAGTTCGCCTGCGACAATGATCCGCTCGACGGGCGAAGCATTCACTGTATCGGCCTGACAGTTCCAAATCATGTTCAAGGAGTACCATCGCCTGAGACGGACGATGGCGACAGTGGGCCGGAGAACAATAAGAGAGATGAGAGTGTATGGGAGCTTCGGGGGCGAGGCGAAGGTGATGGGTACCCTCAGTATTTCCGCATTGCCACACGGTATCTGCCAAAGAAGTTGTTCAAGAGTCTATGCGGTGCCCACGAACCGCCATCACTCACGGAAGACAACGAGATCCACCACATCAGCTCGAAGGGGATGCGCCCTAGGGAACTTAGCGACTGCCGCGAGGCTGAGATTACCACCGGGATCGACCGCCTTAGAAACGACCCGAAATGTGCCGATCTTCATTGGTTAATTCTCGAAGCCGCGGTCCGCGATGGCGCCCTTACAGAGTACGACGCAGAGCAGCTTGTGCGCGCCCGCGCCCGAACCACTAATGATCCAAGCAATGAGCGAAAAAATTGCGGCGCGCAAATTACTATCAACGCCGACTCGGAAGACTACCATCCACAGTGTTATAACGGCAACGCCAAATGAAAGAAAACTTCATGTACAGACTTTTAGTAGTTTTCAGCAATTCGGAACCAACGCGCCACACGGTTTCTATTAACCGCTGCGATGGGCCGGGACAATCTAGCCATCTTATTAATAAAATGGGATCGGGAGACAGGCAAATGCAGCTCGGGGCCTGCTCTCGGTAACTGGGTTTGCTCAAGCGGCAGATCTTAATGGCCGGGCGGCAATTACGCGTGCAAGAGTCGAAAGGATTTTTGACATGAGTCACTGAATTAGAGGTTGGGTGTATATATGATGAAGCAAAATTTAGATGCATTACGCTTGAAGATTCAAGAATTATCAACAAGTAACTCGTCCTTTACCAAGGACAGTGACAACTACTTCCAGGTCTCGATCGGCCCGGACGGAAACGGCAGCGCCATTGTGCGGTTCCTGCCGCCACTGCCGGACGAAGAGTTCCCGTTCGTACAGATATATAACCACGCATTTCAAGGACAGGGCGGCAAATGGTTCATAGACAACTGTCCGACCACCCTAAAGAGACCGTGCCCCGTATGCGAAGCAAATAACCTGCTTTACAGGAGTGGGGACGAAGCGCAGAAGAAGCTGGCATCATCCCGCAAGCGAAAGATGTACTATGTGTCAAATTTGCTTGTGGTTAAGGATCCCAGGACGCCTGCCAATGAAGGGAAGGTCTTCCTCTTTAAATATGGAGTCAGGATCTTTGACAAGCTTAAGGAGATGTTGTTACCGGAGTTCGACGATCACGAACCAGTCGACATCTTCGACCCCCAAGAGGGTGCCAACTTCCGGTTGCGTGTGACGAAAACTGGGAGCTTCCCTGAGTACGACAGATCGACGTTTGACCAGCCGTCGCCGCTGGGTGACGACAAGATGATCGCCGAAGTGCTGAGACAGTCTAGTTCCTTAGAAGCCATAATCCATCCGAATAATTTCAAATTATACGAAGAGTTGAAATCGAAACTGGAAACGATTGTCGGCCAAACTAGTGGAGCTACCGCCGCCTAAAGGCGGCAGCGCGGCGGGCGGCTTGTGACCGCTCGTCGTAATTCCCTGGAGGATTTTGCTATGTTTACAGTCGACATAAACCCAACTCGTGTACTATATTCCGAACTTATCCAGGACGCTTGGACGCAGACTATTTCGACGGCAAGAAACCTAGGATTTGCCGTCTTCTCATCTCGCATCGAACTACCGCCCGAAGAGTGGGAACAGTTTATACTAGAGGACACTCCATTCGACCTAACTGTCGCGGTCAGAGTCCTCAAAGTAACCCAAGGTCTTCAGCTCCCCGCAGCCGGGCTCGAAGGCACATTCGCTTTCTGTGAAGCCATCAAACTCCCGGAGCCCGTATTCCGTTTCGGAATTGATCGTGGCCTGATCTCCGCCAGTTGCTCGCCGGTCGAACTCGCGGTTTTGAAAAAGGAATTCAAGACAGCGGGAAAAAGTCAACAAGAGATGCGCGACACGGCGCACCTCGCAACAATGTCTGCTAGAGGATTTTAATTATGAGTAATAACATTAATAATACTTACAACGTAATGATAGCGCTGCGATTAGAAGCGGCAAACGAAATGGACGCTCTGCAAATCGCGCACGAGCTGCTGCTCGCTCGAGGAGTCCGGGCAGGGCATGCTCACACGTGGATTGAAATGAGCGCCAGCCTGCCAACAAGCGGCGCGAATCTCGACGCCGCATTTGAGGATGAGCCGCAGGCTAGCCTCGCGGATGCTTTTGAAGATTAAGGTGCCGACCGATGAAGCTCACCGCCGAAACTCTCAGCATCCTGAAAAACTACGGGGCGATCAACAAGTATCTGTTGATCGACCCCGGCCATTTACTCCAAACCTCGAACATGAGCAGCGTGCTTGCGCGCACGACCATACAAGAAGAATTTCCGGTGGAAGTCATACTCTACGACCTGGATAACTTCCTATCGGTTGTCGGCATGTTCTCGCAGCCGGTGCTTGATTTTAGGCCGAGGTTCGTCAGGATCACAGACGAACACGGGGAGGGGCAAGTCGACTACATATACGGTTCACCCTCAGCCATTTACAAACCACTTAAGGTGCCACCTCTGCCGCAGAAGGTGATCGAGTTCGACCTGCCCGAGCAGAAGTGGACCGCGATCCAAAAAGCGGCCAGCGTTCTGAACAAGCCGGAAGTGCTTATTCTGTCAGACGGCCTGGCGGTTGAGATCAGCACGCATGACCACAAGTATCAGTACACCCACACATTCACCATGCCAGTTGCGGCAGACACCCACGGGTTACAGTGCCAGCACATTCTGAGTTTGGCGCTTTTCAAACTGCTCAAGGGCAGCTACCGCGCAACGGTGACGCCCCGCTTTACGGTTTTTCAACGGGTCGGGTGCGACATGACGTATTGGGTCGCCTGTGATCCGGCGTCGACTTTCAGCTGAGAAGCGGGGGGCTGATAACTCAGATACGTGGACTTTTGAATGCGGATTGGTGACACCTGAATTGTCAGGAGCGTCAGCAGCCGTCGAGATTAACCGAAGCCGCTCATCATATGGCGGCAACTAACACAATTAAATGAGGATAGAGACAATGAGTAAAAAATTGAATAAGATGACAAAAGCAACGGTATCAGGGGCATCGAAAACTGATTCGACGCCAATAAATACCAATTCGGAACAGTGTACCTGTGAAGGCTGTCAGACATATGCAGCGATGTCTGTACCAATTTCAAAACAACAAGCTGACAAGAATCTGACTTCTTTCACGTTGGATTTGGCAGTGTTGCGTAAAGAATACCACATCAAAAATCTAGTTGCCCTCGCTGAAGTAGAGACAACAGAGACATGTGAGCATGGCACTAATACACAAATTGGCGTCATAGATCGGGAAGGCGATGAGGACGAATGCAATGCTCTTCTAGTTAATGCATTGGAAGAAATTGAAAGAAGAGGAGAGCGAACAGGAAACGGACGATTATGAGTAAAAAAATCAAAAAACTGGCGGCGGTGAATCCTGACTTCAAAACAAGAACGAGATTCAATTATATGTTTTTGGAGTGTTTTGAGCGATGGAACGCGGGCAAGGCAACTGCACTCGAGTTAGAACTACTGAACAAAACCATTCTTAAAACTGAGGAAATTCACGAGCAGAACCAAGCGTGTGGTGATTGCGTTGTCGACCAAGTGAAAGAGACTATTATCGATTTTGCTAACGATCAACTTCAAGAACTGTTTAATTACTTCTTCGCCGAGTATTGCAATAATTTAGGGACCAGTGCTTTCCTTGACTCACACGATCTTCATGGGTTGATTCTTGTGGCACCTGAAGATGATAGAGCACTTGACAAGCTGGCGTTGATGAAAAATGTAATGGTCGCAGTTGAGCGCATCCTTGTTGATAGAGGAATTGGAGTATCATAAGCCAACCGAAGCTTTGCAAATGTATTGGACTGGAACGTCATTCGGTGGTGGTCGGGGCGGTTACGGCCTAGGACTTGCAGCAAGTGCATAGCTCGTGCTCCGGCCTCCTTCCGGGTTGCGGACCAGGATGCCGCGTTCTACGAGCGGTAGAATGTCACGCAAAGCCGTGTCCTGAGAACACTTGGCGAGTTTGGCATATTTTGATGTCGTGAGCTTGCCCTCAAGGCCATCGAGCAAACGGTTCAGAACGACACGCTGGCGCGCATTGATCGCGACACCGGCGACAGCTTCCCAGAGGCGCGCCTTGGCAAGGACAGCGCTGAGCGTGACCTGTGCACCGTCAATGGCGCGGCCCAGACAGCCGAGGAACCATTCCATCCAGGGGGTGATGTTCATCGTCCCCTTCTGCACCTTTTCAAGGATGTCGTAATATGCGCTGCGCTCCTGCCGGATTTGCGCCGACATGCTATAGAACCTCTGCGAACTGTTTTCTGATCGTGCCAGAACCATATCGGCGATGGCGCGCGCAATGCGGCCGTTGCCATCATCAAAGGGATGGATGGTAACGAACCAGAGATGGGCCAGCCCTGCTTTCAAAACCGGATCAATATCAGCGCCTGTGTTAAACCAGTCCAGGAATGTCCGCATTTCCCCATCCAGCCGTTTCGCAGAGGGCGCCTGAAAATGGACTTGCTCTTTGCCGACCGGGCCGGAGACAACTTCCATCGGGCCTGTACTGTCGTCACGCCAGGCGCCAACCCTGATTCTGGTCATGCCGCTGAGCCCCGTTGGAAACAAAGACGCATGCCACGCAAAGAGCCTTTCCACGGTGAGCGGCTGGTCGTAGTTTCGCGTGGCGTCGAGCATCATTTCGACCACGCCCTCGACATTGCGGTCCGCGGGCTTGAGTGCGCCGATATCCATCCCAAGGCGGCGCGCGATCGAGGACCGGACTTGTTCAGCATCCAGCTTTTCCCCCTCGATTTCGCTGCTCTTGATCACGTCGGCGGTCAAGGTTTGCAGGACGGCTTCCTGACGCAGGTTGAAACCGAGAGCTTCCATGTGGCCGATCAACCGGCCCTGTCGGTGGCGGACGGCGGCGAGAGGCTCAGCAAGGCGCTCGCGGTTCCAGTCAAACCCGGGCCAGTCCTGCAGTTCATGGATATACATTCTACGCAGCTCCTGCGGAGATTATAGCGTGGGTTCACCGCAAGGTGCAATTATTCGCCGCATCAGCTGCGGAGAATGTGGCGCGCAATCGCCGCAAACACCATGACCCGCAAGGTCGCCAAGGAAACTCCACCCGCCGAAGAGAACCAGTACCCGAATAGTCCCGCGGGGCCGGACCGGACTCGGCGACACGCAGCCTGGTCGCGGACGATGGCATCAATCTGCTGCAACGTCATCGCGAGTCACTGAAAGGCCGGCCGGCTCATCACAACCGTAGTAAGCATCCCAACGGCTGACAGAACCGAACCGTTTTCCAGCAGCCCGATCGGATTTACCACCAGCGGGTGCGAAATCTTATGATTACGAAAACGGGACGACGCAACTTCTGAAGATCCCACTCGTAACTACGCCGTGTACTCGAACCTCTGAAAGCTGTCTTCTCGCTGCTCTTAATTCGATTTGTCTTCTTCACAATACCTCCTCGCTTCGGCTAGACCAGGACAGGCGTAGCGTAGGCATTGAGGCCTTGGAAGTTCAATAAATACGCGCACTTAAACATCATATTCAACTGCGGATTCGTTTAGAAACTCCCCCGCCGGTCAACAGCCGCAAACGTCTTTGAGAAAAAAGGCGCCTATCCCCTTTGGAATCATTGCATTCTATCAGTCCTTTATCGTCTTTGCTATACCCTATCGGATCACTTCCTTTTACCTTGCTCTCTCTCGCCTGCGTTATGGCAGTGGCTGCGTTTTAACATCCCATCCTAGACATGATTTTTTCGGCAATAAACCCACAAACTCTAACCTCTACAGATACTTATGCGTTCTGGCAATTGGTCTAATCTGTACCATTCGGTTATACGGATTCGGGAAATTCGGTAATGCTTTGGTATCACCCGACCCCTTTTAATGCGTCTACGGGCAATTGTGCGCAAAGAAAGTTGGCTCTGCTGGACGGAGAAATAGGTATACCTACACAGCAGACCAGGACAGGCGTCTGCTGAATGACGCAAAACTCATTCCTCCTCAGTCAAATGTTTTTTTCAACGGCTCAAGAAACTCGCATTTTAAAATCTTCACGATTGCTTCAACTTAACGGTCGGCTGGAGTCGCGGTGGCAAAATAGAATGCGAGAAGGCTGTGTCAGAATCCTTTCTGCCTTCACAATTTGCGACTCAATGTTGCATGTATTGTTTCCTTAAACGACACAACATTTAACGTTTCTCGTGTTTTATCAATGACTTAGCGGCACTATTAAAATGATGGCTTAGACAGAGTAGTATAGCAATTTGTTGTTGGAGTTATGGCTATAGTAGGATCTGCTTTAATGATCAAAATATTTTCGAGCCAAATGTTGCCACGGGAGACTTTCTATGGTATAATCTAATTGATGGTGATTTTATGAAAAACAATTCAATCTCAAATGAACCAGCGCAATCAGGGGAAACCCAGTTTCGTGCCAACTTGGAAATACAACATTCAAGCTTCGAGGTGCCGGAAAAGCAATCGCTGCTTAATTCTGCTGTCGTTGCTCAACTGCACAGCGACATCAATTCAGTGTGGAGCAGGTTTCACCTGACACAAAATCATACGTTCAGAATCCTTACAGATCCATTTTCGAGTGGCGGAGAAATGCGTCATTATATGGAAAAATACGGCGAGCCTTGGACTGTTACAGAGCCTCTAATACATGCTATGCGTGACATTTGGAACAAGTACCAGTTTGATGCATTGGAAGTGAGCCGCTGTCCCTGCTGCGACGAGGTTGTATATGCGGAAGTTTTTGTAAATGATATTACCATTGTTCTAGGTGGAAGCGACGTTTCAACCAACTATCTCAATTACATAAAGTCTAGACGGAGGGATTCTGAATGCAACTAGCGTGAGAAAAGGTCGTCCTCGAATGAGCTAGGACCGCCCGCCTCCGGTCATTCAATACGACAACCTGAGCGACGGCAAGAAGCGCCAGAAGCACCTTCTGAGCGTGGGGTGAGAAGTGCGCTCTGACGCGGGACGAGTAAGGAATGGAGATAAAGAATGAATGAAGAACGACTTGAACAAATCTACGCTGCACTTGAAGATGCTGACTGCGTATCTGGGATGATCACCGTGTTGACAGCGCTCACGGACGAAGAACTCGAAGCGGCCTTTGACAACTTCTCGGTTTATTACAGTCTGGAGCGTTTCTTTGGCGCTGTCGAACGCTCCCAATGGATGTCGGGCATGCTCACCATAAATGCCAATCGGCCAGACATTTTTTTTGTGCGCACGGCGTTCGATGCGATTTGCGACGAGAAAAAACGTAGGAAGAAAGGCAGGAAAGGAATCGATGTAACAGGTAAAGTATTCGGACGGCTGTTGGTCCTTTGCAGTGTAGGAACAAACGAACATGGAGAATCCACGTGGTTGGTAAAATGCCTATGTGGAGAAGAAAAGGTGATTGTTGGTAGATATTTATTGAATGGAGCAATTAAGTCGTGTGGGTGCATAAGAGGCAAATCAGTTCGGAATAGGGAAAAGACGCTTCAGACGGCAATGGATAGAGTAGAGACTTTTGAGTGTTTGTTTTGAATGGAATAAGGGCAACGGTATGAGAAAAACCCAAATGACGAATGAACCAAAGACCGGGCAACCAATGTGCCCGATGACGACGAAACACCCTCAATGGGACGACTTTCTCGACAGACTTTATGGTTCAGAAGGATGCAACTTCCATCTGAAGATCCCCAATGACATGGGATCATTGACATGGACGTGCGATGGCAGTAATACGTGCCCAATTTCTAGACGGATTCTTGAGTCTATGGGGTTGACCCCGGATGAGATCGAGGCATCGCTATCATATTTTCGGGAGCACAGCGGTTGGTGCGACTGCGAGGTTTTGCTCAATGTGGGGCAATGCTGACGAGCGGCTGTTGACACTCGCCGCAATGGGAATAGGAACATGACGTACAAGTTTGCAGGATGCGGATTCGCTGGCACATGGGACGACCAGGATGTTAGCAGCCGTCGAAATCAACCAGAGATCCGTCGATCAAACGGCGGTACAAGGAAAAGAGTGATGAGTATGTCTAATTTGAATATCGCAATCGCAACTGGTTCCAGATCCATCGATTCGGTGGCCGTGGAACCAAACTCGAAACATATCACAAGAAGCAGAAAGGAACATTATTATGATTAGTAAATTCAGAAGGACAATGGCTGCGGGTCGGAGCCTGCAAACCAAAAAAGCATCAGAAAGTCTTGCGGCTGCACTGATGAAGATCGCAACAGAAAGTGACCGCTGCCCTTATTTTAGTATTAGTGCGGCAACATTCAGCTATCTGATCACTTTGTTATTTTGGCCGGGGGGCCACAACATTTACGTCGATCGGGTCAATCGTACGATCAGGATCACAGATGATGCATTTGTTCGATACCTTCTAAAATCTTTAAAACATGGTGCAATATTAACAATTAATGATAGGCATGTAGCTTATCTGAATGGCACTTGGGAAGGATTGCCTAAAAAACAAGCAAGTATATGGCTTGGAGAAAAAGCGGAAGACTGGCCTGCAGAGGGTCGAGGAGCGTGCAGTTACTGAGTGTAAGGAAGACCGGAGCCGGGTTAGGCTGATGTTTCAGAACACATTGGCTTTGGTCTTCCAATTTGAATGCCGGAATTCCGATTGCGGGCGGGCTGGAATCGTCCAGATTTGCTTGCGCCGTTGAGATCTACATAAACCGTTGCCTGGAGGGGTGACGTGAAGAGACCGCCGAGCCGGATCGGGCAATTGTCCCGGCCTGTAAGGCGTTGTGGGTAGAAATCCAAATGAAAGGAGAAGCCGTAATGAGCCGCAAAATAGTATTTGTTCGTAACAGCATAAAACGTGAATGAGGGCGAGGAAAGATAGTTCAGATGAACGATTCGCATGGATGAGAGAGCGACAAGCTCAGCGGAAGGTTGTACCGGACAACGGTACGCCACTTGCGTTCGAAGAGCCGTTAACTGTGAAACAAGCTGCCCCAATTTGGGGGCAGTCAGTGAAGGCGACTCGACGGTATTTTGCTACGTTGGTTGGCGTTAGAGTGATCCCACACCCGCGCCATTACGATGAGAAGAGAAAGCGGTATAAGCAAAAATATGACACTGTACTCATTCCGCCGTCCGTATTGGAACGTGAAATTCGAAAGACCACGAACGCATGATTCTTGAACGGGAGGGACGGCACAGTTCTTCCCGTTTCCTTACAGGCTGTATTCTTCTAATTCTTTCTTATTCCACGTATTCTCTGCCGCCCTGTCAAGCTGCGATTGGCGCTCGTCGATGAAGTGGGAGTAGGTTTCCATCACGGTTTTCAGAGTATCCCCAAGGAGTTCCGCTATTCGTGTTGGTGGCGTGTTCTTCATGATGTGCTCGTGGACGAAAGTGTGCCGCCATTGATAAAGCGTCCCTAGCAGTGGCTTCGGCTCATTCGTCCTTGGATCAATTTCATAGATGATCTCGCCATGCTCATTCCGCTGATACACTTTAGCCTTCTTGAAGTATGGTCGCATCATTCGCCGCAGATTCCCGGTTGCGGTCTCGTGCTTCGACTTTCTGTCCAGGCGATTCCAGAACCAATATCCCCCCGCCTGAGTTGGAAGAGCGTTCAGGCGATCAACGACGACTGGTGGGAGTTTCACGTTGACGCGTTTGTTCGTTTTTCGTCGCTTGGTTACGATGCGGTCTCCGTGGAGGTTCTGCCTCTTTAGCAGAACCACATCAACCGGAGCGAGGGCCGAATATCGCATTGTGAGATTCAGAGTCAGCAGGTACTCGTTGTCGGCAACAGCCTGCAGCAATTTGTCACGATCTTCCTTGGGAAAGGCGTAGACGGGTTCCTCGTTGATCTTCGGGGGCTTTAGCTTTGACGCCGGGTTTGCTGGAATCCACATCATGTCGTGACAAAATCTGAAGAATTGTTTCAGCCGTTCACTTTGAATCTTGAGGGCGTGCCGCTGAACCTTCCACTCGCCACGAAAACTGGTAAGAAGGTCCGTGCTGAAATCCTTCAAGTACATGATGGGCGGATTTTGTTTGGAGGCAAACTCAAGGAGCGTGGGTGAGTAGTTGCCTGTGGGATTGCGATTGGGATTCCCGCAAAGGAACTTCCTGAAGCTCTTCAGCGTTGACTCCCCGATCTTCCGGTCCTGTTCGAGCTTCAGGAAGTCGTTGATGCACTGCTGTACCGTCTTCGGCGGTTGCGCTGGTTTGGTTTCGCCGCTGATGACCATCTGCTTGATGAGTTGCCAAGCAACGGTCTCATCGTTCGTTCCCAACGATTGTTCCTTGCGTATTTTGCGGCCACTCGGCCCCGGTTCGTACTGAACTATGATGAGCGGGCACTTCAATTTCGTGTTCGGTGGGCAAGGCACATCCCACTTCTTGTAGTTGCCGCAACCCTTTACATGGCGTCGAATCGGCCTGAACATGGACGTATTCTACCACCATTAGCGTTAGGCAATCATGAGAGCAGCTTGATTTAGCTAAAAGCTATTGATTCTAAAGGAGTTATTTGGTGAGCCGGGCGGGTCTCGAACCCGCGACCCTCTGATTAAAAGTCAGATGCTCTACCACTGAGCTACCGGCCCAACTCTTTCCGATTCAATGCCTTGCGCAGAGGACTGAAACTTACTGCAGCGGGCTTTGTAACGGCTCCGCCTTTTGTTCATCGTAGCATGCAACCGCGCCGGGTTGCTCT
>JBEKHU010000772.1:0-6092 GCA_050012115.1 Bryobacteraceae bacterium
CTTCGGACACGGTCAAAAGGAATCCTCCAGCATTTGTCGCCATAGACAATGTCCATCTGAACAGGATTTGCAAAGCTGAAAGAACCCTGGGTAACGTGGTTCATCCTGTGTTTTCGCCCGGTGATCACGTTGACCCAAAGCCATTTGGGACAGGCGAATCTCCAGAGGGCAGACTTTCCCGATAAGTCGTGGTGGCCCGGATCGGGCATGAGGTTGAGGGCAAGAAGTTCGATCCACTTATTGCCATCAAGCCCCGCTCGCTTCAATCCTCGGCGTATTCTCTCCTCGTACACCATACACGCGAGCATATAGCATCGCGGCTCGCGAGCATGATCCCGATCAGGGCGTCGCCAGGCTCATTCCCCGGGCCAGGTGGACGTACGGTGCCACCGGCCAGCTTGTGGCGCGCCCTGGCCAAAGCGGGCGTACGGGGGACGGCGTCATTTTGATTTCGGCCAGACACGCGAGGGCTGGCTTGGTCGGTCGCGCGGCATCCGCCGGTCGTTTCGAGGAGGCCTATCCCGTCCGCCGCCCGCTGAAGACATGAGTCGGCCCCGGCCCAACTGCAAGGCCGATGAAGAACTGGTAATGGGTCATGTCCGCGCAGACGATCGCTTCTACGGGTCCCCTGCGATTTCATGGCGATCGCGTCGATGAACCCCTGTCCGTGCAGACATCAACTGAACATGACATGAGGCGAGAATGCCGGCGTCGCACAGCCCGCCGCGAGTGCCAGCTTCCCAAGCTGGACGTCGCGGGTTCGAGCCCCGTCTCCCGCTCCAACAAACCCTTCAAATTCTGTGTGTTAGGCGCAATCCTCATCCACTCCACTCTTTGTCGTGACTCCGTTAGAATCCTGCCGTGGGCAACCATGGCGGCTCGCGCTGTTGGATGGCTGATCCGTATTAGCAGCGCGCCGTCAGCCCTAGCGTGGTCCGATGCCGCACCAGGCGCTTGCCCCATCCGTTGGTCTCCGGCGGACTGGCGCAGAGGAACCGGATGATCGAAAGGATACACGGGCTTCGCTTCACGTCGGCGCTGCGCACAACTGCCTTAGAGTCCGCCGTGGTCCAGGAACCGCGACGATGGGTAACGGAACGGGGCACATCTACGGAACGCCGACTAGACGCTCAGCTGGAAGGCGGATCCCAGGACGCAAGCGCGTTTGTCGGTACTGATCCACAGCGAGGAGCGGATTGTACTCTGGAACAACAACTTGCGAAGCACCCAGCGTCGTCACTCTTCCCGGAAGGGCCTGACATGGCGCCGTGACCAGGACCTCTCCCAGTTTCCACTCCCAAACCGCAAACCGCTTATCGAGACTCACCGATCTCCTGAAACTTCTGTCTCGCCGACATGCCGCGCTCTGAAATATCTGGTTCTACGCAGATGTCAGAGCGGCTGAACTAGAACCAGGTACTCCGTGACCTTCTTGGGCCTCCGGCCACCCTGAGCATTGTGTCTGTGCGGACAGGCGTACGACCAAACGTTACAGCGTCGGCCCCGCGTGACAAGATCCAAAACATCAAGCACCCAGGCATCACTGATGTCGGAGTAGCTCCAGGCACACGTCCAACCTCGCGCCAAAACAGCTTCGATAGTGGCTGCCAACTGGCGTGTTATCTTTAATTGTGAACGCGTAAAAAACTCTGAATCGAAGCGCTCCCCCTTGTGTTTGTCCGGAATCCGACCCTTCCCAACTATGCTCGGGTACGAGTATGCCACCAGTGTTTCAAGCAAATGATAGTACCGGCTGTACTCCTCCCGCTTGTAAGGAGGATCGAGATAGACGACAAGGGGCTCTGAACCAACCACTTCCTCCGCGGCTTTCAACGCGGTTGCCCAAGGACCAGGGATGATCCGCACGGGGTGTCGTACACGCTCACTCTCTTCCGCGAGGTTCATCAACCGAATGCCGAACTCATGAGTTATTGAATAGGCCCGCTGCTCTAACATGCCGGCAAGTTGCTCGATGCCGAAGCCTTGTAAGTCTGTATTCAGCGGCTGCGCGAAATGCCCAAAGGCCGTGCTCGAAAGTCTGCTGACGGTAGCAATTAGTGCGCCTAGAGCCCAGGATCTGTACAAAGGTGAGGTCAACTGGTCAATCGCATAGCGCAGGCAATCGACTTCGACACTCTGCCGCAGTCCCAGGTAGACATTCGCAAAATAGGTCGCACAGAGCATATACGGGACCTTTTTCGGGTCCTGTCGACGCTCTTCGACCAAGTTCCTTGGGCACCACGTCCCAGTGCCGTTCGCGGGGAACAGCGGGAAGCTGTCGAGGAATGCCCGATATTGTTCCTTCAGCTCTGGACCCGCGCTGCTGTGGAGTAGCTGATCCTCACGTTCCATGTGCTCGTGGATCGCTGGCGCCAGGAGGTTCGCGTTTTCGCGCGCTCTAGGCAGGACTTGCGAAAGCAGCGCCACTGCCTCTGACCTGGAAAAGCCGCCGCCCTGAACCTGGGCCAAAAGACAGCAGAACGCTTGAGCATCAGATGCGAGGGTGGGCCAGAATCGGGAACACGCTCCGGCCACGGCACCGGAACCACACATCAGGTCCAGGACAGTGCCGTGTGCCGGCAAGCTGCGGCAAAGCGCCTCCACCACAAAACCAGCCAAGAGGTGCTTTGAACCCATGTAATATGCCGAGTTCGCAAACTCGGTGCCCTGGGCTTCTGAAATAGACTTCGCTCGCTCCAGTTGCTCAGCCACACGACTAGCGATAAGATCAAGGCCGGTCGCGATTCGAGTAGGTAAGAAGTACGCGATGTCATGCGGAGAGGTTGAGGCCTGTGTGGACTCAGCGGCGGTTGCAATCAGGTTTCGTACAGCCGGATAGAACTCCGGAGTAAGTTCAACATCTCTTGGAGGCAGTTCGAGACGTGTGTCGGGTCCAATGCAGATCGAGGCGGGAGTTCCTCGCGAAAACAGGGTCGCATCGACATAATCAACCCCGCGTCCCGCCGTGATGCGCTCGAGAACAGGTGCTAACGTATGAACATCACCCAACAACACCCAGGGTTCGCCATCACGATCGAGTACAGGCAGCAAACGGCTCTCGATCAGTGTCCTTAAGTCGTCGAGGCTGAGCGTTACACCCAGAGTAGCGAGGCAATACGGCACGACTTCAGAAAGCTTCAGGGAGTATTTGGCAGATGCCACGAATGCGTTATCCGTGATGGATGAGCCGGGGTTCATGGTTGAGAAACCGGTGGATTATATGCTGGCGTCATCGACGATGCGGCGGGCGATGTTTTGTCCATACGCGTCCAAAAAGATGTGCAGGCTGTGTGCGATGTACGAGACATGGCCCATCTCCACCGTCCTGGAGGCTTCAGGAGGCAGTAGGGCCTTGAGACGCTCAGTGAGATGCTGGCCGAAGCGGACCGACGCGAAGAGGCTGTATGGAAAGCCTACGAGCGCCTCCACCGTGCGCCATGTATAGCTGAAGTGGATAATGCGCCGACCAGGCAGGAGCCGCGGCACGAGCCTGACGGATACAAGTCCCAGCGGAGCAAGGTCCTGCCCCTGTTGGATTACATGTGGAATGGTCAGAATGGCACGCCGAGTGCAGAATGGATTGGGTGCCGAGCTGAGCGCGAATGCTAGGTGGTGGAGCACCGCCCCAAGTTGGTCATCTTGCCTGAAATGCCTTGCGAATATCCCCTCTTCAGCCAGGAATTCCCGCTCGAAGTACTCCTCCAGCGAAGGCCGCTCTTGCACGTAGAATGCGGGAACCAGGTCTTGCAGCGGCGTCGTTAGGTGCACCTTGAAGTCCATCAGCTCGCGCAGTTCCTGCCCAGCTTGATCGCGGATAACTGGATCCTCGGCTGCCTTCCGAGCGATTTCAAGGACGATTGGGTAAGCCTCTGCGATGGTTTTGACGCGGCAGCCGTCGTCGGACCGAAGACAGATGTCTTCGGTCCGCAAATCGCGCTGCAGATAGCGCTGCTGCGGGATCTTAGGCTGTGCTGACGCGGATGCTAATTGATACGGTTCCCGGAAAAGCGAAACCAGCGCAGATACTAGTTCAGCCGGCGTGCTTGGGAAAAAAACACTTCCGACCAGTTTCCTTGCAGCGGCTACTATGCTTCTGGCTGGCATGCCGGTTTTATACGCAATCTGGTCCGCGACGTCAGCCCACTGAGCGATATTGCGGAGCTTCTCGATGGTCTTTGCAGCGAAACGATGGTCACCGAATACGAAAACGGCAGCAATGTTGGGGTTGGACTGGGTTCGGGCAATGAGTCTTGCTATCGTGGCCTCCCAGAAATCGGGCAAGCCGCCGCCCCGGGTGGGGCGATCGTCGACTGTAATCACATCCTCGAAGAGTGTCGATGGTACAGGCAGATCAGAATGGCCGATCTTGATCAATACAGCTCGATACGACGAAGCTGAAGTGCTGAGTGCCTCGGGCGTGGCCGCGATTGTCGGTCCAAGAAGATAGCACCGGACCAAGCCTTCCTGGTCCCCCCAGGTCATCAACGAGATTTCGTCCGGTACCAATCGCAGGCAACCGCCATGTCCATCTTCCCTATAGCGCAGTTCCAGTGATTTGTTGGACCAACCTGGATATTGGGCTTGCATGCCAGCGCGGAGGACCGCATGAGCAACGGCGAATGCCAAATCGAAGTGCGAGAGACGAGGTGGCATTGCTACTGGCGTCGGGGCGGCGTACGCAGCGGTCAAAACGCCGGAATCAATGTCGGGCTGTATCCAGGATATTATTGTGCTGGCGGCAGTCCGCACCCGTTCGGCATCTAATCCCGCCTCATTTGGGACCAGTTCGCCGCGAATGTATTCGGAAATAACGGTTAGCCACGGACACGCGAACGGCACAATCGACGTGATATTGCTCTTCAGCAGCGCCAGAGCAAGGTCGAAATAGTACGGATCAGCCGCCGGCAGACCATCGGGCAGACCACCTGCCAGTCTTGCCCGCCCCCGCAACTTGGACCCGTCCGCCGCAACAGTCGCCTTCTGCGCCAAAGGCTCAATGTCGTTGTAGTTGATCGCGCTCGAGTCCTTGTCAACGAGCGCTATGCCGATCTTGATTCCAAGATTGATATCAGCGGTGCGAAAATCGTGCTCGTGAACGGCGCGCATGCAGCACAAGGCCACCCAAAGGCACTTGTGCGGCGCGTTGGCTGGATACAAAATGGTGTACGTGTCCCCGCTGCGGTGAATGAGGATGCCGTCCGGACCAACAGCCTGTTCGAGTACCGCCGCAAACTCGCGAATGATACGGTCGCCCTCAATTTCCTTCAGACAGTCGTTCGCGGCCTTGAAATTGTCCAAATCGCCATAGAAAACCGCCAAACTCCCTTCCTGCTGGAGGTAATGGAGAATGGTCTTGTCGATGAGATGCTCTCGTTCGGAGTTCTGGCGGGATATTGTCCACGATATTGTGTCCCTCAGTGAAGGTTTCCAGTATGCCTGCGCCAATCCTAGCAGAGCTTCGCTGGCCGTATGCAGGTCGAGTGCTTGCTGCGCGCCGCCCCCCTCCCACCAAACTTCGATTCTGCATATCGAGCCAAAGGCGTCAAAAAGGTCAATCCTCCTGACTTCAGCTGGCTCACCGATACCGCGTGCTCCAAAAGCGAGGTTCCTGAAGGGATGAGCCCTCTCGATCCGAAGCTCAAGAGCCTGAATCGGGCACTGGGGTTCGCTTACAAGCGAGCGCAGAGCAGCAGAGAAATCCGCTTCCGTGACCAAGCGGCTGGCGAAGCTAGTGCGAAGCTGGCCAATCTTTGAAAGCCAAGGCTCCATTTTAGATCTCTTTGAACGAAACTAGGCGACTAGCGTATCGCCTCGCCTGACGGATGAGCCGCAAGACTTCTATGACACCAGCGACTACTGCGTGCCGGCACACGAACCGACTGCCGGCGAGGGCCATTGCTGATGCACCGGCCACACTGACCCCGACGCCGGCCCATCTTAGCATCTCGACGTCATTATCGCTGTCGCCGATGGCGAGCACCTGCTCACGGAGTATGCCGAGCAGCTCAGCAGCTCGAGCGAGCGCTGCGCCCTTGTCGCTCCCTACGGGACGAACTTCTATATACCGTGTGCCACTCGCTGTGCACGAAACC
>JBEKHU010000773.1:0-3757 GCA_050012115.1 Bryobacteraceae bacterium
CAGACCCCATCCAGAAGATCACGCTGCCGCCGAATGCGCGCGACGTCAACACTGAGTGCCTTGGCGATCCTGTCTTCGGAGAGGCCGTTTTTGATAGCCTTCAGGATCATGAGGTGTTCCTGAATAGTGGCTAGACGGTTCACCCGCTTGTTGTAGGTATAGGCCTCGTCGTCGGTGGCAACCAGACACCTGGCGTGACTTAAGCCCAGTTCCCTCAGGACTTCGAGGCGCACGTGTCCGTCCAGAAGCAAGTAGGACCCTGTCTTCGCGTCGTGCGGGAATATGATGAGCGGCTCGATGATTCCAACTTCCCGCACAGAAGATAAGATCTGATGGTATTTCTGCGATGTCTTGAGGATCGGCTTCAATTGCTTCGTCGGAAGGATGTTGCTCAGCGGTACAATCACGCCGCTGGGATCGAAGCCGATTCGAACCTGTTTCGCCATCGTCAGGCCTTCTCGGTGATCTGGATGCGGTCAGCCAAGTAGGCCGGCAGCGTCTCCAGGCCCTCCGCGCGTAGCAGAGTGAGAAAATTCTCATCCTGGAACATTTTCTTGAGGGCTGACACGATGAACAGCAGATGATTTTCTGTCAGACGCGCCTTCTTGACGAACAACTTCTGCCGATCCGCCTCCTGCCGGTATGCGCGCACCAGTGCTTCGGCAGATGGCACCCGATCTGTTTTCTTGTGGGCACCCATTCGGAACCGTTTGCCGCTGGTCTTCCGCTGCTCAATGATTCGCCGAACCGTCAGGAGTTTTCGCCCGCGGAGCGTCTTATCTTCGTAAGCGTCGCACAGCGCTTGCTGGATGCCGGCCTCGTCAGCATCCGAGATTTGCATCGCAACCGAGAGCGGAATCCTGCCCTTTTCGACCGCCGACAGCAGGCGCTCCTCGCCATGATCCAATAGGCGGATTACCCCGATCACGTAGCTCTGCGCGTGGTCGATCTTTCTCGCGATCTCAGTAGAATTGTACCCACGGTTCTTCAGATTACTGATTTCGCGTAACAACTCGACCGGATTCTGCGCTCGGCGAGCCAGATTCTCAATCAGGCTCATAAGGAAGCAATCCTCCCGGGTCGCCTCCTCAATGAGGGCGGGTATTTCCGTTTGGCCCAGGGCGATGTAGGCTTCCAGCCGTCCCTGCCCACAGACTAAATCGTAGATCTGGCCGTCGAGAGGCTGGGCGCGCCGTGCCACAGTAATGGGCTTCTTCAGCCCGATGTTGGAGATGTTGGAGATAATCCCTTGAAAGATGAGTTTGTTTCGGCTCCGTGGGTTCAGGATGTTGATCTGATCGATTGGGATCATCTGCACGTCGGGTGCTTTGTCGTTCATGCTGCCTCCGGAATCCTCGCGCGTCGGGCCATACCGAAGAAGAAATCGAGCGTGTTGAAGCGGTAGGTGTCCAGGCTAACGCCGTTCTCCTCGATAAGCGTCAGCTTCCCCATCTCGAGGTCAATGCTTGGAAATAAGTAGTAGTCGAACGGTTCACGGTTCTCGGCGTCCATCCGGATGGCGATCGTGATGTCTGGCTTCAATCCACTATCGAGCCGAATCAGCCAGCGGAATGCGCCTGTCTCGGTTTTGCGGCACCGCGAAATGACGAGCGAGGCTGTGAATTCGCCATTGACCGTCAGGATGTCGGTCACGGGGTCAATGGTCACCACGCCGCCCAGATGGTGCATGCGCGCAATGGCGTCCTCGACGACCCTTGGATGCATAAGCCGGAGTTGCCGGTTGGTTTCGATGAACTCGTAATCGCGGTCCGGCGTGTACCCGATGAGTAGGTACGCCCGCACTAGGCTGTTGAAGCGGTTCCGATAGACGGAGCTGGATGCCATCCCTTCTGCTTCGTCAATCAGCAAGCCGGACAGCCGTCCTTCGCGCTTCAGCAGCTGCCGCAGGTGATTCAGCAGCTCATCGTTGGTGTACCGACGGCTCCGCTCGCGGATGATCCCTTGCGCCGTAAAAAAATCCTCGGTGGACACCACGGACTCGAATGCGCCGGCGGCACGAATCCACATCTCGGGCGGATTGACGACACGCTTCTTCTTGAGCTTGAAGGAAATGCGGTTGTAGACGTTGTTTCCGATGTACTTTTCGTTCGTCAGCACCTGATGGACTGCGCCGCGAGTCCAAGGCCGGCCAAGGTCCGTATTGATGCCCTTGTCATTTAGGAGAGCGGCGATCTCCGATTCAACCTTGCCTTCCTTTATGAAGCGGCTATACATCCATCGGACAGCCGCGACCTCTTCTGGAGGACCCGGAACGAGAATGACGCGGTCTGTCTGGATGCTTTTCTGTTCACCCCTGGAAAGGAGCCCCTTCTGCTCGCCGCCCTGGTCGCGCAGCATGCGACGCAGTCCGTAGCCTGGAGCGCCGCCTTGACGAAAGCCCAACTCGATAAGGCGGCATTGCCCTATGAACACTTTCGCGGAGAGTTCGCGACTGTACTCGCCGGCCATGGCGCGCTTGACGCCTTTGACAATCGTCGAAACGGGGCTGCCGTCGTTCTCAAACTGCTCGGCGCAGTAGTGGACGTCTATCTTTGCGCGGCGACAGATGTACTCGTAGTAAGCACTTTCGTCGGCATCCTGAAAGCGCCCCCATCTGCTCACGTCATATACAAGAATCGCGGTGAAGTCTGCGTGGCCGCTCTCGACGTCTTGGAGCAGTTGCTTCAGCGCATCACGCCCATCGATCCTAAGTCCGCTCTTGCCGGCGTCAGCATAAGTTCGGACAATGACCATCCCGCGCTGCGCTGCATACTGGCGGATGACATCGCTCTGATTTTCCGTCGAGTATTGCTGATGCTCCGTGGACATCCGGACGTATTCCGCAGCGCGGTTTGGTGTCGCGCCGTGAGCGAGTTGGACTGATGCCGGTCCCAATCTCTCCATGGCTGCCACTCGTCAGATATCGCGGGTTCGCAGGGCGATTGGAGACGGATGCGCCCGTCGGTTCTCGAGCGACCTGACGCAGGTCGACCCCAGGAACGCAGGCTGGTGGCAGGGATCCCTTGAACGCCCATGCTGCACTTCCAGACTAAACTCCCTTATAAGTCAGCTACCGGCGAACCGCCAAAGCGTTGTTCTTCTCAGATGTCAGAACCAGGATCTTGTTCGACGACAATAACTTTGCACGCAGCAAAGGTGTTCTTCGCTGATCGTGCACCAGACAAGGACACGCACAACACCTCAACAAATCTGCTGGTTACGCAAAAAGCCGAGTTGTTCTTTGCAGAGGTGTTCTTCGCGTGCCGCAACAGGCGAAGGAGGTCATCTATGGAGGGCGAATGCGGATGGCGGGCGCCGTCGCCCTTCTTCGCCATGGCCCGATATCGCTCGGGGTAGCTTGGATGGTCCTCCTTCCACTTCGCCTTGCTGTCCTTGCATTGTGCTCGGTACTCGGGATCCTCGGCCAGTTTTCTTCGGTGGTAGTCGGCGCGCCGGCGACGCTGGCAGTCAGAAGAACTGCAGACGACCTGACCTTGATGAAAGCGCGAGGGGATGAATTCCTGCGCGCAGTAGGGGCATACCTTCTGTTTCATACCCCATCACATGCAGGTCAAAGTTGGAGCCGCACTGAGAGAGTCGTGCGGCGCGGCGGGCCTATTAATAAGGATGCGCGAGGTTGGAGGGAACTCCAGTGTGGGGTGACAATTCAGCCTGGCCAAATGAACGACCAGCATAGTCGTCACCCCACGTGAGTCCGGTACGCCATCTCGATGAGCTGCCGCAGCACATCGCGCCG
>JBEKHU010000774.1:0-3404 GCA_050012115.1 Bryobacteraceae bacterium
AGGATGTCTGGCGATGAAGGTCCTCTTCTACAGTAAGGTCTTCTGGCCAATGATTGGAGGAGTGGAGACTTACACGCGGCTTTTGGCGGAGGGCTTGGCAGCTCGCAGTGGCTACGAAGTAACGGTCGCAACCGCGGCTCAAGGGGCGTCGACACTGCCGGGGGCGAACGCGCGAATCGTCAGAGCGCCAATGCTAGGTGAGTTGTGGAAGCTGATCAGGCGATCGGACGTGGTGTTGCTGGCCGGCCCGGCTCTGGTTCCATTGGCGCTGGCGCTGCTTTCGCGAAGGCCCGTTGTGATTGAACACCACGGCTATCAAGCGTGTTGCCCTAATGGGTTGCTGCTTTTCCAGCCCGAGCAATCGGTGTGCCCCGAGAGATATCTACGAGGCCACGTTGCTTCCTGCCTCAAGTGCAATTGGAAAACAATGGGGCCTATCCTAAGCGTGGCGCGTCTGGCAGGTACGACAGTTCGCCGCTGGATGTGTCGCTACGCTGCGGCCAATATCTGTGTCAGCGAACATGTGTCGAGAAGAGTGCGCCTGCCAAGAAGCGGCGTGATCTACCATGGGCTGCCAGCGACCGATGACATCACGAGTCCCAAGCCGGCGGCCCGAAACGCAGGGCCCATCGTCTTCGCCTACGTTGGCCGCATCGTCGGCGAGAAGGGACTGCCCGTGCTGCTCGAAGCGGCGTCCATTCTAAAGAAGGAGGGGAGGAAGTTCGCGTTGCGCATTGTTGGCGACGGCCCGGACCGGGTCAAGTGCGAAAGGCTTGCTCGCGGGCTCGATTTGGGCGACAGACTGGTCGTGACAGGCTTTCTCAACAGTGAGCGCCTGCAGCAGGAACTGGAGGACGTAAGCGTCGTAGTCATGCCCTCCATTTGGGAGGAAACTGCCGGCTTGGCTGCCATGGAGCAGATGATTAAAGGCCGCACTGTCCTTGCCGCCGACATAGGGGGGCTAAGTGAGGTGGTGGGCGACGCCGGCTTAACGTTTAAGGCCGGAGATCCGGTCGCCCTAGCTTACCGAATGCGGCAGATACTCGATAATACTGCCATTATCGAGGAGTACGGAGATCGCGCCGGCAAAAGAGCATCGCGGCTTTTCCGGCAGGAACAGATGGTTGAGAGCCACATTTCTGTCTTCGACTTAATCACGCGCCCATCCACTTCTAGATAGAATAAACAGGACCTACCCTTTGCCATCAGGCAATCCTGGCGCGCAAAACCCTTGGCTTGTGGGCTTGTCTGCCAATCGGGACGACCAATGCCGATTCTCCAAATGGTCCATCTACAATTCAAACGTCATTTTTAGGAAACATACGGCGCCGGCCAGTCGAAGTCAGACAGGACTTATAAAACCTTCATAAATTCCCAAGAGACCATCACCCAAGTGAACGCAAAGCAACATAACAATACTCAGGTATGAATAGATGCCGAGAACCAATACGAATAAAGCTACCCGGCGACACTACAATCAAAATTCCTTTCTGCGATGCCGTTGGTTAGCAACCGCAAAACATCTCTGATGCTCGTGAGTCTCAAGTCATCAAAGTGCCAAGTTCCTCCATCTTAATCCCCAGCTATCGAAGGCTGCACCAGCTAGGCAGGTGTCTCGAGGGAATAGCCAGACAGACACTGCCACCCGATGAAGTCATAGTAGTCTGGCAATACGACGATCAGGCAACACGCGATTTGGCCGTGCGTCTCTCCCCGACATTTGAAGGACGACTGAAAGTGATCCACTGCCCCACCACCGGAATAGTACCAGCAGAAAACAAGGGGCTTGAAAACGCCAAAGGGGAAATCATACTGCTGATTGACGACGACGCGGTCGCTCCGGATAACTGGCTGGCCAACCACCTAAAACACTACGATGACCAAGCCATCGGTGCGGTAGGCGGCCCTGCGCTAAACCACACTCCCAGTGGAGAGCGCTTTCCGGTCCAGCAAGTGCGCCAAATCGGGAAACTGACTTGGTACGGAAAACTCATCGGCAATCTCAATGACACAGTCCTGAAAAACAGACACCCCGCTATGCTGGAAGTTGATAGCCTTGCGGGGAATAATATGAGCCTCAGGCGGTCGGCATTCGATGTGTTCGACGAACATGTAAAAGAGTACTGGCAATTTTTTGAATTTGAGGCATGCCAACAGGTAAAGCACCGAGGATTTAGTGTAATTTTCGATCTAGACAATTCAGTGCTGCACTATCCCGCGTCCACAAACCGCGTGTACGATGCAACTCGTGAAGGAAACCTGACAATAACACTATACAACGCAGCCTACAATCATGCTTACATTTTGTCAAAATGGACAACGGGCATTTTCCGGGTAGTGCGCCTATTTTACCTTATGACAATCAGCTCAGTTCCATTCCCAGGTCCCATAAAGTACCCTCTTGCCGTCTGGCGGTACGGACAGCCACGCCGGGAATTCAGAATTATGCTCGGGATTATGAAGTCTCACTGGAAAGGATGGCGCGACGCTACGTTAGCGCAAAAGGCGCTTTAACTGGCCAACAGAATAGATGCGCTCATGACTCACCATTGAGATATCCGAAAGCATTTTAGGACACGGTTATAGGATTTGGCCGGTGTCAAAACAATCAGCAGGAAAGGGCGTTTAATAACGCTAGTAAAAGCGCCCCGATTAACATGTTGATGCTAATTGCACAAAACTAATTGCATGACAAAAGGGAAAAACTTTGTCGGTATAGTGAAAATAATCGTCAAGTAGTAGAGTTGGCAATGCGACTGGGAATGTGAAACTTGGAATATGAAACTTACTGAGTTACGTCGCCAGTCAGCCGAAAACGTATGGATCACGTGTATATTTATCGCGATCATTGCTGAAGGCGCTTTGCGAAAGTGGTTGTTGCCAACATCACTTCACGGCGTGGCTTTCCTCGCCAAAGATCTTTTGGGTATTTGCTATATCGCCGCACATGGGAGTACAGGCAGAAGCAAATACCAGACCATTTTTAGCGCTTTGGCATATGCCACCGCCGGTTTGCTGTTCATTAGTTTTACGTTAGGCTTGGGAATTTCTTGGCAGTCCGCGATTGTGACATATAAAAATGCGATTCTTTGGCCGCTTATTGGAGCATATATTATGGCCAACACGAACTCCCGGACATGGAATTGGTTGTCGCTCGTGAGTGCCTCAACAGCGGTGGCTATGTTTGTGCTCGGAGGTGAGCAGTTTCTAAGGCCACCCTCGTCCTGGCTAAACAAATATGCCTGGTCGGCGGCGGGACTTCAGACTCCAGTCGCAACCTTTGGTGGCGTGCAAGGCGTTCGAGCAACGGGGACTTTTTCGTACATTGCTGGGATGTCGCAGTTCGCTGTATTTAGCTTTCTTTTTTGCTTATACTGGTTTCTACATGCCTCGAATCTTAAACA
>JBEKHU010000775.1:0-3135 GCA_050012115.1 Bryobacteraceae bacterium
GCCCGCGCCAGTGGTCGGCCGCTCCGCCAGGGCATCGGTCAGTCCTACGACATCCGACATCTGTACCGTCGTCTGCGTCGTCACCGTGCCCCCCGAACCTGAACCACCCGACCCTGAGCCTGCTGGTGGAGTTACCTTTACCAACTGTATGGGCACCGGAGCGTTGCTCGGCGGCACCGCCCACACATTGATGTCCGTCAGCTTCCCGTCGACCAGGTATTGCACCAGATAGCTCGCTGGCGTCTTCGCCGTCGTGGTCGGCGTCAGCCGCACCCGCAACGTGCCGCCGCTCACCGGCACCCGGATCGAGTTCGTCGGAATGTTCGAATTGTCCGATGCGACAAACCCTTTCCAGGAAATAATCAGTATCCCGCTCACCAGAGTGCCGTCCGCCCGGAACAACTGGTCCTGGATCGTCGTCAGTGGCGGTGCCGCCTGCGCCGGCCTCACTCCGGCGCAGATCAGCGCCGCCAACACCACCCCCGCACCGCCCGCTCTTGTCCCTGTTGCCTTCATCGCCCCTGTGCCCCTCCTCGCCTCACCAAGGGTACGACCGGCAGGCAAGCGAATTCCGCCTCCTGGAACCCTCATGCGGAGCGAAAGCCACTAAGTTTCAACAGCTTGCGATGTTCTTGATTTTTTGCTTGTTGACGTTACCGCCGCACGGGCGATCCGCCGCGGGCGCTATTTGAGCCCGCCCTCGCGCGTAATTACTTCGGCCCCGAGGTACGGCCGCAGCACCGCCGGGACTACCACGGAACCGTCGCTCTGCTGGTAGTTTTCGATGATCGCCAGCCAGGTCCGGCCGACCGCCAGACCGCTGCCGTTCAGCGTGTGCACGAATTCGTTTTTCTTGCCTGCTTTGAAGCGGATACCGGCCCGCCGCGCCTGGAAACTCTCGAAGTTCGAGCAGGAGGAGATTTCCTTGTACCCGTTCTGTCCGGGCAGCCAGACTTCGAGGTCGTAAGTCTTGGCCGAGGAGAAGCCGGTGTCGCCCGTGCACAGCAGCATCCGGCGGTACGGAAGTCCAAGCTTTTCCAAGACTTCCTCGGCGCAGCGTGTCAGCCGCTCGTGCTCCGTGTAGCTCTCCTCCGGACGCGTGAACGCCACCAGTTCGACCTTCTGGAACTGGTGCTGGCGGATGATGCCGCGCACGTCGCGGCCGTGGCTGCCCGCTTCGCTGCGAAAACAGGGGGTGTATGCGGTCAGCCGGATGGGCAGCCGTTCCGCCTCTAAAGTCTCGTCGCGGAACAAGTTAGTCACCGGCACCTCGGCCGTCGGCGCGAGCCACAGATCGAAACCCTCGCACTTGAACAAATCTTCAGCGAATTTGGGCAGTTGGCCGGTGCCGTACAGGCTCGCCGAGTTGACCATGAACGGAGGCAGAACCTCTGTGTATCCATGCTGTTGCGTGTGCAGGTCGAGCATGAAATTGACCAGCGCACGCTCCAGCTTCGCGCCCAGCCCAAAGTAGACCGCGAAGCGCGCGCCGGTGATCTTCGCAGCGCGCTCAAAATCAAGGATTTGCAGCTCCGGACCGAGGTCCCAATGAGCCTTCGGAGAGAAGTCAAAGTGCGGCGGAGTGCCCCATTTCGACACTTCGACATTGTCGGCTTCGGAGGCGCCCGTCGGCACCGATTCGTGGGGCAGGTTTGGGATGCCGGCCAACATTAATCCAAACTCTTCGTCAATGGCCTTAACCTGTTCATCCAAAAGGGAGATCTGCTCACCCATGGCGCGCACTTCGGCCTGCAAAACGGTGGTGTCCGCACCGGCTTTTTTCTGCATTCCAATGGCCTGCGATTCGGCGTTGCGGCGGGCCTTCAACTGCTCGATTTCAGTGAGCGCGGCGCGGCGGCGGGTGTCGGCGGCGCGGAAAGCGTCCACGTCGAGGGTAAAACCGCGGCTGGCGAGTCGCGCTGCGCAGGCCTCCAGATGGTTGCGGAAGTAGTTCAAATCGTGCATCGAAGTGTCTTTTTTTCAACCTGTTCCACGGTGCCCGAGCCGGCCGCATCGAAGCCGCGCCGCGGGGACATGAATCTCCATTGTAAGACCCGCTAGAGGAGAGATGGAGGGAAACTGCGGATGGACCTCTCAAACGGGGGAGAACCGGACCTGGAGGTCCGGCGCAGACGTGGACGTCCGTCCCACTCAGGAGGGCGAAGACAGAGCAAAAACAGCGCAGTTTTGACGCGCCCGCGCCGAGCGCGCAGATTTCCAATAAGTCCTTTAGAACACCGTAGATACACGGTGAAAATGCAAAATGCGTGTGTTAATGTTTCTAAGTCCTTTTATTGCAACAGATCCACCGTGACGCACGGTGAACCTTGTTAATGTGGCACCTTAATGTTCGTAACTCCAATCATTGCCACAGATCCACCGTGGCCTACGGTGCCGCATGTTAATGTGCGTCAAAATGCGCGTCAAATTCGTGTAAGTTCTTTATTTGCCACAGATCCACCGTGAAGCACCGTGACAATCGCACAAGTCCTTTAGAACTAAATACTTACACGACTGGTGCGCGCGCATTTGCCGCGCAAAACCGCTAAGTCCTTTAGAAAACCGTAGATGCATGGTACCGCAAAAAACCCGTGTTTTTACGGTGGAAACACGGTGTTTTCCCGGTGAAATCGCGATTTGCGCACGGTGAGTCCACGGTGGAGCGGCGGCGGAGCCTATGGAAATGACGGGCCGTGGAAAGCGTGGAAATCCCGCGGCGGGATTTCCGACCCTTTCCACCGCCCTTGGAAATCGCGAAGCGCGATTCCCACATTTCCACAGGCACGAATTCGACAGAAATCCTGAGCGGAAGGAGCCGGCTGGAAAGCCTGCCCCACAAGAGGGCGCGCTCGGGCCTTGGAGAGCGCCGGACGATTTCCACATTCCCACAAGCACGAATACGAGCGTTCTAAATCCCACTCATTCACAAGCGGGGAGAATCATCGCGGGATCACGCCACTCACCGGCTGGTGCCGCTAGTGAATCGTAAACGAAAAACTATTGGAAGTGATATGACCAGGGTTGTAGACGACCACACCGACGGTGGCCGCCTTGGAAATATAGGCAGCCGGGACTGCCGCCGTGAGCTTGGTTGCGCTCACGAACGTCGTCGTCAGGGCGGCGTTCCCAAACGTT
>JBEKHU010000776.1:0-2585 GCA_050012115.1 Bryobacteraceae bacterium
GAAATTCCTGCAAGTGATTGATTCTAATGCATGAAAGTCGCAACCCATTGCGATTTTCGGGAGGTAGGGAGGCTATGGACGAGACGACGAGCGTTGAGAAACCGAGGATTGAGAAGACTACGTACGAGGGGCCGGGGACGATCCGAATCCATCAGGCGGAGGCCTTTGAGGCGGGCACCTGGCTCGGCCGCAAGCAGGCGTTTGCCGAGTTGGCCGGGCGCTGTTCGGCGGCCACGGCCGAGTGCCTGCGGCAGGCGCGCGACCGGAAGAGCTACCGCGCGCTGCGCATGACCTGGGACGAGTTCTGCCGCGAGCGCATGGGCATCAGCCGCGTCACGGCGGAAAAGATCATAGGGCGGCTGGAGGAGTTCGGGCCGCAGTATTTCGTGCTGGCGCAGGCCACGGGCATTACGCCGACCGAGTACCGCCGGATCAGCGGCGCGGTGCGCGGCCAGGCGCTGTTGCACGCCGGCGAGGCGATCCCCATCAACGCCGAAAACGCGCCGCGGCTGGCGGCGGCGGTGGCGGAGTTGCGGCGGGGGCAGAAGGCCGAAGACGGGGACGCGGCGGCGCAGGCCGGGGCGAGGCCGGAGGACCTGAATCGCACGCTCGACAAGCTGGAACGGACGCTGACGGCCGTGGTGAGCGAGGTCGGGCGGGTGCACGGGCTGCGGCTGAATGTGGCGCAGATCGAACGGCTGCAGAGAATCGTGCTGGCCCAGTTGCGGCGGATGCCGATGGTGCAGTTGATGCAAATCGAAGTGCGGCCGTGAGGCGGGCGGGCCCAGCGGGGTTTTAGGTGCGACTGACCTTTGAGATTTACGGCCGCCAATTCTCCCCGTGCCTGTCCGGAGTCTGGTCAAGGCGAAAATACTGGACATTCCCGCAGTAGTCGCAAATCAGTAACAGCGGTATTCCCACCGTGGTTCGTGTGCCAAGAAGGCCCCCCGCTGCGTTCCTCATCCCCGCATAAACGCTCTGCTCGGGATACGGCGGGTTGTCTGGGGCTCGGCGCGCTTCAATCTCCGGAAACCGCGGATCTCGCACAAGGCCTTGTAAAACAATGATCTCGTGCGCAGCGCGGTAGTGACCCTCCGCGCAGTATAAACAGCGTTGCGGAATCCGAAGATCTAACACGCGGCCCCCGGCGTCAATTCGCTCCGCGACCCGTCGAACGCGGTGAAGGAGATCAACGGCGCTTGCGATCCGCTCTGACGGGTTCCGGCGTACGGTCTTGGAAACCAGCTCGTCAACGAATGCAAACTGCGGATAGGAGGGGAAAACGTGCGCCAACTGCCTGCTTGCTTCGTTGCCATAGTCCTCTTCGTGCCCATCGTACACCTCACCAGTGAAAAGCCAATAGAGAACCTTCCCCAGGGAGTAGACGTCAGCCGCGAACAGCGAGGATGTGCCGCTGATTTTCGGGCCCCTGAGCTCCGGAGCGCAGTAGTAGATGGACCCGCGCGGCCCCTCCTTGGTTAGGCTGAATTGGCCGTCTTCGATAAAGCAGATGCCGAAGTCGCAGACTAGAGCACTACCACCTTCCAAAATAATGTTTTCGGGCTTAAGGTCGAGATGGTAGATCGGGGGCTGGTGTTCGTGCGCGTGGGCGACCCCGGCGACGACCTGTTCAAAGAACCGAAGTCCAGCCGCAGGAATGCCGAATTGAGGCATTTGCGCCAGGGACCCCCCGGTGCAGTACTCCGTAATCAGGAAGGGCTTCCCTTTGGGTGTCCGGCCGTGGTCCAGTACCTTTAGGACGTTCGGATGATCCAAGGTCATGTACGCTCGGATCTCGCGCTCGAAGTAGTCCTCTCGCTTGGGGTTTTTCAGGCGCTTCAGAACGTACTCCTTGGAGTCGGACCCGTCCGAGCGCCGAACTACGAATGTGTGTCCCTGCCCGCTCTCGGGCAAATCGCGAACCCATTCCCACTGCGGAGGAAAATCGCCCATTTTCGATGGAGGCTCCCTGGGGGTATTGTACGGCGGCGGAGTGACGGCAGCGGAAACAACTCACTGGGACTTCTCATGCCCAAGCCGCCGAGGTGATAGGGAGCGGGCAAATGAATCAGGGACATAGGTTGGGCTTTGCAGATCGACTACCCGCAGCCGGGGGACGTCGGGCATCGCACCGTGCGCGGAGCGCGATTTTACCGTGAAAACACCGTGTTTTGCCGTTTTTTATCGTGAAAACAGCGGTTTTTCACGGTGCCGTGCATCTACGGTGATCTAAAGGACTTAGCGGCACGGCGCTGCAAATACGCGCACACCAGGCGTGTAAGTTTCACGATTTAAAGGACTTGCACGATTGTCACGGTGCTTCACGGTGGATCTGTGGCAAACAAAGGAGTTATTGAGATTTAGCGCGCATTTTGACGCACATTAACATGCGTCACCGTGCGTCACGGTGGATCTGTTGCAATGACTGGAGTTACTGACATTAAGGTGCCACATTAACACGCGGCACCGTGCGTCACGGTGGATGTGTGGCAAACAAAGGACTTACAAACATTAACAGGCGATTTTTTGCGCACGCACCGCGCGTCACCGCGTATCTACGGTGATCTAAAGGACTTATCGACAAT
>JBEKHU010000777.1:0-6366 GCA_050012115.1 Bryobacteraceae bacterium
ACTTCGACGGTGATCCGGCACAGGTGACGGAAGGCGTGATGGACGAGACCGGAGCCACGGTCGGCACGCCGGCAGTCGTTGAAGAGGAGCCGGTAACGCCGGAAGAGCAAGGGGAAGCAGCAACCCCTTTGACCCTGTCGCCGGATGACGGGGAAGGGGAGCGGCGCAAGTTGTATGTGGACGGCGGCACTGTCGAAATTGCCGCTCACCTGGTGTACGAGCTGGACGCGCACGGGAAGCTCCAGGTAAAAAAGTTCACGGAGTACACCGGGGAAAAGCTGCGCAGCATGTATTCTTCCGCCGCGGAGCTTCGCGCAAAGTGGAGCGACGCGGAGGAGCGAGCGGCCATCATCGCGGCACTGGAAGAGCGCGGCATCACCTTCGAGGAGCTGGCGGAGGCCGCTAAGCAGCCGGAAGCGGATCCGTTTGATCTGCTCTGCCATGTTGCCTACAGCGCCCCGGTGCGCAGTCGGCGCGAACGCGCCGAAGCGGCGCGGCAAGATGGTAAAGCGTTTTTTGAGAAGTATACTGATGGAGCGCGCGAAGTCTTAAACGAGCTGCTGGATAATTATGTCGAGTTTGGCACCGCGCAGTTTCAGATCCCCGACATCCTCAAAGTTCCGCCGATCTCACAGCACGGCAATGTGATGGAGGTTGCCGGCCTGTTTGGTGGGGCGGATAAGCTGCGAGAGGCGGTAGGCGAGCTGCAGCAGCTTCTCTACGCGGCATAACAAGAAAGAACTATGAAGCGAACTACGAAGAAAACAGAAGCTCCGAAATCGACCGCCCAGCAGTTGGGTTCTCTGGTCAAGTCCTGTCGCGACATCATGCGCAAGGACAAGGGGTTGAACGGAGATCTCGACCGGCTGCCGATGCTGACCTGGATTATGTTCCTAAAGTTTCTGGACGACATGGAGCAGATCCGGCAGGAGGAAGCGAAGCTCGCCGGTAAGCGATTCCATCCTGGCGTCGAG
Organism: Bryobacteraceae bacterium; assembly: GCA_050012115.1. Classification (GTDB taxonomy): domain Bacteria; phylum Acidobacteriota; class Terriglobia; order Bryobacterales; family Bryobacteraceae; genus CAIVVT01. The sequence goes on from JBEKHU010000777.1 coordinate 975, forward strand.
GCCCCCTATCGCTGGCGCGACTGGGCTGCCAAGGAGGACGGGATCACCGGCCCGGAGCTTATTGCCTTCATCAACCAAGATGAGGCGGTGCGGCCGGACGGTACGCGGGGAGCGGGTCTCTTCGCTTACTTGCGATCGCTCCAAAGCGCCAACGGAGATCGGCGCGATGTGATCGCCCGCGTGTTTCAGGGTACCGTCAACCGCATGATGAACGGCTACCTGCTGCGGGATGTGATCAATAAGGTGAACGAAATCCACTTCACCTCGAAGGACGAAATCCATACGCTCGGCCATCTCTACGAATCGATGCTGCGGGAGATGCGCGACGCAGCGGGGGATGCTGGTGAGTTTTACACGCCGCGGGCGGTCGTGAAATTCATTGTCGCGGCCGTGAACCCGCGCCTCGGCGAGACCGTGCTGGACCCGGCTGCCGGCACGGGCGGCTTCTTGGTGGAGGCCTTCGAGCATCTACAGAAGCAGGCCAAGCGCGCCGAAGATTTCACCCGCCTACAGAGGGAAAGTCTTCACGGTATTGAGGCGAAGCACCTGCCGTACCTGCTGTGTGAAATGAACCTCCTGCTACACGGCATGGAATACCCGGATATTGATCCCGACAACGCGCTGCGGTTCCCGTTGCGCGAAATAGGGGATAAGGATCGGGTGGATGTCATCATGACGAACCCACCCTTCGGCGGGGAAGAAGAGCGCGGCATCCTCGCCAATTTCCCGGAGGATAAGCAAAGCGCAGAAACGGCACTCCTGTTTCTCCAGCTCATCATGCGCAAGCTCCGGCGCCCCGTGGGCGGGTTCAAGGGCGGCCGGTGCGGCATGGTCGTACCGAACGGTGTTCTCTTCGGGGATGGCGTGTGTGCTCGGATCAAGGAAGAACTCCTTAAGGAGTTCAACCTGCACACCATCGTCCGGCTGCCGAATGGCGTGTTCGCGCCGTATACCGGCATTCCAACGAATCTCCTGTTTTTTGACCGCCCCGGACCGACGAAGGAGGTATGGTACTACGAACAGCCGTTACCGGAGGGTCGCAAGAACTACACGAAGACCGCCCCCGTTCAATTTGAAGAATTCGCTCCGCTTCTGGCTTGGTGGAAGAAGCGTGAAAACAATGGGCTTGCCTGGAAGCTCCCTACCGAAGAGCTGCTCGCCGGCGGGTGCAACCTCGACAGGAAGAACCCCCGCGCCAAGGAAGACATCACACATCTGCCACCCGACCAGCTCGCCGCGAGCATCTTGAAGAAGGAGCAACGGATCACGGAGATCATGGGCAGTATCCAAAACCTCCTCAAGAAACACGACAAATGATAGACACTCCATTCAAGCTGACCGAGGACGAGATTCTTTGCTCCGCTGCTGCCACGCTGTGTCTGCACCGTCTTGCCGCTGCGGGAACAACCAACCGTCGCCTGAAGGAGGTTGCTGAACATCCGCAATATGGCTACACGGCTTCGGCCACAAACACACCGACATCAACACGATTTCTCCGAATCACCGACATCAGGGCTGGTTCTGTAAATTGGGATACTGTTCCTTTTTGTAGCTGTGAGCGGCCGGATTCCTACCTCATACAGTCAGGAGACATCCTCGTTGCCAGATCCGGTTCAGTCGGCAAAACATTCCTGGTGGGTGACGTCCCTGAGCCAACCGTTTTCGCCTCCTACATGATCCGTGTGAGGGCAAAAACCGGATTGGTTCCGGCGTTTTTGTCATGGTGTCTTCAATCACAGCAGTTTTGGGAACAGTTGATGAGGCAACGGAGAGGCTCCGCAATGGCCAACATCAACGGGACGATGCTCTCGGAATTGGAGTTTCCGATACCAAGCGAAACGCTACAGACGACCATAGTGGAGTTTTTGAATCACTTCCGGCGGCGCCTCCAAGGCCATCCCGCCATCCTTGTAGACCTGCCTGCTCCTCTGGACAGCGTCCCGCAAGCGATTCAGCGGATTGAGGAACTCGCTGGCCGGATCCACGAAGCAAACACCCTCCGCCATCTATCCGCCGAAGAAGTCCAAGCGCTCTGGGCAGGTGGGGCGGCAAAGCTTTTTGATCGAGCCATGGAGGAATATCCCATCCTGCCGCTTGAAGACCTCGTGTCAATTCGCGGGGGTGGGACGCCATCTAAGTCCGACCCGTTTTATTGGGATGGCTCGATTCCGTGGATTACGCCCAAGGATATGAAGCGGCGTGAGTTGAACGACGCGATTGACCACATTTCGGAGCGAGCCACACAGGAGACGGCGGCAAAGCTCATTGAGCCGGGCTCCGTTCTGGTCGTCGTTCGCGGGATGATTCTCGCCCATACTTTCCCCTCCGCTGTTCTCCGCGTTCCTGCCGCTATCAATCAAGACATGAAGGCGCTCGCTCCAAACGCCAGTATCCTTCCGGAATTTCTTTGCGCGCTTTTCTGGGCACATAACCTGCGCATCCTGAAACTCGTTGAGAAATCCACGCACGACACCCGGAAGCTGGAAACACCAAAGCTCCTCAGCATAAAGATTCCCGTCCCACCACTTCCCGAGCAGCGCCGAATCGTGGCCGAACTGGATGCGTTGCAAGCGGAGGTAGACGCGCTGAAGCGCCTACAAGATGAGACTCTGGTTGAACTCGATGCACTTCTGCCATCAATTCTCTCAACAGCATTCACAGGAGAGTTATAAGCACCCGCCCGGCATCAGGTCGTCTCCGAGGGCATGACCTACGGCGGGGGACTCTCGTCACTGAGCCAGCGGCGCCAGTACTGCGGTGGGCGGAGTCCGTTGCCGCGCGGCTACGACCACCACTTCTTCAGCTTCTGCCAAAAACCCTGCTCTCCCTTGCTGCGTTTCAAGCTCCTGAGGTTACCCTCTGTCGCACTATCCGTAGCAGCGTCTGCGGTGTCGAAGTACCTTTCCTTTGCAGCCCGGTCACGCGCTCTTCCGGCGGCGACCTTCTTGGGGGACCATCGGGGAGCCCATCTAACTCTGTTGCCCGTTATCCAATAGTGAGACTGACATTCGAAGCCCCAGTTCCCGATAGATGGGTGCAACGAAATCGTCTTGCCGTCATAAGTGAGCTTCCAATCCGTGGGGCTCAGCGGAGTAACGACCTCTCTTCCGCATCCGCAGCAACACTTGTGAACCACGGTCGCATATTCCATTGACACGTAAAGTGTCCCGTCCTTCAGAACATCGGGAATGAATTCGACGAATTCATGCACAAGGGTGTTTTCCCGTTTCATGTCTGTTGATCTTCGTTGTTTAGTATGTTGCCACCAATGGTGTACGTGCTGTGATGCTCATGTTCAAGGTCCTGATAGAAGCCAAACAGCTTTTTCCATTTAATAACTGCCAACGCGGCATTAAGAGCGTTGAGATCGGCGATCTGGATGTTAACGGCATACTCATTCCGGTCGTCGCGGTCCGAGAAGGAGATCCTGTTTCGCAGGTGGGCGCGCTGCTCCGGCGTGCTCGTCGTGACCCTCAGGATGCCGCCCAGCGAGTCTTCGCTCAGGTAGACGCCCATGCCGACGTCGACGAACGGGATGCCAAAGCCCTCCAGCTTTTCGACGATCAGTTTCTTCGCGGTGCCGCCTTCGAGGCAAAGAAAAACGAAATTCATGTCCTGCAGCTGGTCAACATTCTCCTCCCCGACATAAGCCTCATGATCAATGATGCCGCGATGCATCTTCGAGTAGAGGCTTTTGAGATAGGCCGTCTTTCGCGACTTCGCCTTCAGGTCATCGATCGACGGAGCGCCGGGCGACCTGAATGCGTTGTGCTGCAAAAACGTGTCTCCGTCAAAAAGGTGGATTTCCTTTACGGGAGTCTTGGCGACGAGATCGAGCACGTAAGATCCCGTTCCGCCCAATCCCACGATCGCGATCTTTCCCAATTCCAGCTTTTTCGTGACGAGGTTAATTTCGGCCCGGCTCGAGGCGGTATCGATATAGTTGAATACCGTTTCCTCTTCCTCCTTCTCGGGCTCGATCACCGGGAAGGTTTTGGCCGTGACCGTGGGATCGATCACCTGGGCATGGCCGGACAGGATTGCGACGTATGTTGTCATTTTGGCGTAGTAATCCTCGTAGGGGTCGGTCGGCTTCGCTGAAAACGAATGCTGGATGACGACTCCGTCAGCAAGGACACACTCACCACTTGTACGTCTTATCTTCTCGATCTGCGTTCCATCAGCCTGGCAGGGATAATCTCCCGCAAAAAAAGCGACGTGGTCGTCGGGTCGTGCGGTCATCTCGCCCGCCAGTATCAGTTTTGAAACGAGGGTTCCGCGTTTGACCTCCTTGCTGGCGTTCACGTACGGCACATCCTTAACCAGCAAATAGCCCGACCGGGTTTCGATGTCATAACCCTCGTAGCGCAGCCGCTTCAGGTCGTGGCTACGATCTATTAGTCTCGAAGACATCGAAAATCATCCCATCCTTAATCTTGACGATTGCGCCCTGGGTCAACGTCCCTTCCGGGTTCTTAGGCGGACCTTTTCTGTAGGTGATCGTGAACATGACGGTAGGACCCGTCGGCACAGGGTTGAACGCCAGGGCGACGAGCTGGTCGAACGACAGTTCTTTCGTCGGGACCACTTTCTTCCGGCCATTTACGATAATCGTGAATTCCTTGGGGGGACCGCTGTGGAAGTGTTCGTCCTCCTTCAGATGGACCGTCTCCGGGCCGTTCTCAATGGGCAGATCTTCTTTATCGCCGCTCACTTCCCGATACAGTTCGAGGCCGGGCTCGACGTTGCCGAGCTTGTATAGCGCCTGGCCCGTCGTCGGGTTAGGCGACTCGTACGGTTTCTCATCGATATGAATCCGCACCTCGCGCTCTTTTTTAACTTCTGGTTGTTGTTCAGGCATGGTAAATTCTCTTTCTGGTGCTTACAACGCGCACCGCCGCGAGAACCGTGAGGTTCTGCGCCTGGAAGCGATTACGAACGATCTGTACTGTCTCGTCGTAAGCCCGCACCATCATGGTAGCAAAAAACGACAGGAATGCAAAATGAGAATTGTGCTTGTAATACAAACACGTTGGTACCATTGACACGTGGGATCGAGATTGATATAACCGTTTAGACAGATTGCTCGCAGGTTGCTCCATGAAAGATCACAGCGCGTTCTACCAGCAGGTCGGAGAGAAAATCCACGCGCGGCGCGGCAAGAACCTCTCACAGGAAGCCCTGGCGTCAGCCGTAGGCTTGACGCGCAGCTCAATCAGCAACATCGAGAAGGGACGGCAGAGGCTGCTTCTTCATACGTTGGTTGACATCGCGGAGGCGCTACATGTTGAAGCGGCGCGCCTTCTCCCAGATCGTCCTGCTCAAGTGGAACTGGTCGACGCCGTGAAAATCGCTCAGTTGCCGGAGAACGAGAGATCTTTTATCGAGTCGG
>JBEKHU010000778.1:0-8459 GCA_050012115.1 Bryobacteraceae bacterium
TGTCCTCTGGACAAGAAAAGAAGGAATCTAATCAGAAGATCCCTGGATTTCTCGAAGAGACATACAGAGCTGCCGAACGGGGGGACGCGGACGCTCAGTTCAGCCTCGGCCTGTCGTACTATAAGGGCTCTGTGGACTCAGTGCAGGGCCTATCTGAAGTTCCATGATCAACCTTGGACATTTCCACGCTCAGTTCCACGCCATGTGGGTGCCCGTTGGAGATCATGACTTGTCGACGGGCTTTGCCTATTCTTCGTTCGCTCCAGCAAGCTCACGAGGTCCGATCAGAATGTTCCATGCGGCTTCAGCATACACCTGTCTCCCGGCTCCCTCGCCCTTCGAAAAGCCCACCAACTCCGCCAGCTTCAGCCAATGCCGAGCATGCGGGCGACTTCTTCCTCGGCGCAAATCAGTCGCATACACCCACGAACCGCAAAGTGCCGAGGCCATCGCCGAGGTGCAGGCTTGTGTCAGGAGAGTCTGGATCTCTTGAATGTAGGTTTCTTCGGTCAGCCAAGCGGGTTGGCTGGACGCGTCTCAACTAAGCCAGGCTGATGCCTTGGGGACACAGCGTCTCCGCCCTATGGGAGTGAACATCAGCGCTGGGTATGAACGACACCCGATTCGTCCGCCAGTTGGATTCCTGCTGTCAACATGAGGCCTGCCAAACCGTGCTCCGCTGGGATGTTGTTTCGCAGGATGCGGTGTGATCATATTGTCGTGTAGCTGAGCCGAAAGTTCTGGCCAGATACGTAGCCTAGAAAAATGTTGGTGCGCTTTGTGATAGAACTGATTGCAGTCCGATTGCGGAGGGATAAACTACATGCACAAGCAAAACCTCGGCTTGGAGATCCTCGCAAAGAAGGTGCGCGACGAGGTTTATCGACGTATTTATTTGTCCAAAACTACTGTCTTTTTATGTGGTGCACGACCCGACAAGAAAGATTCCGTGCGCCGCAAAGTAAAAGATACCCTGCAAAGTGGAATTTATGTGTACCGCTACGACATCTTCCTACCGGAGGAGTTATTTGAAGAAGTAGCTACTGGAATATATCGGCAAGATTTGATTAGCCTAGAAAATATGCTCGCGGATAGTGTCGACGCTATCGTTCTTATTCTTGAGAGCTATGGGGCAATAGCTGAGCTTGGTTGTTTCTCTAGCAATGCCAGATTAAGAGGTAAGTTGGTCTGCTTGGTGGATGCAAAGCACAAAAGAAGACAGAGTTTCATCAATAATGGGCCGCTGCGGTTGCTGAAAGATAAAAAGGAGGGGTTAGTATTATATATCGACTACAAGAACCCAGATAGATCCATGTCGCACATTCGCAGTGCAATTGCACGAGTTGCAAAACATGGCTCGAAGAGCCCATCTGTCACTAATGTGATCCAGGCACATCACTTTGTGCTCTCGTGCATTTATCTGCTTGAGCTCGTGAATTTACCGGTTTATCAAGACGAGCTTATTCAGCTTGTACGCTATGCCTCTGGGGCAGATGAATCAAAAGCGCTCATTTTGACTATAAGCGCCCTCGCCATGCTCAGGCGAAATCGCGAGGTTGAGATCACCCCCGGTCGCGGTTACAGACTCGCACCCGCAGGTTCGGCCCGCTTTGCTGTTCTCAAAAATCGCAGTCGGGCAACACGGTCCGTGAATGTGGAGGCTATGGATGAGATGAGGGTTGGAATTTTGAATTGGAGGTACCGCGGGAAGCGACTTGCGGTAAAATAATCTCTGTTTGGTTGATCGGGCTCTGGCCTCAGACGGCGGCGCAAGTCGTCAGGATGATGATTCGTCATCCGAGAGGAAAACTTACGTTTGTTTCGAAGGAACGCGCCCCGGCGTCCTCGAAGACCCCGTGACGCGTTCCTTCGCTGCACTTCTGTAGTGAGGCCAGAGCCTCCATTGCTTGCGTTGATGCCTAATCCGACCCACGCGATTTCGCTTCGCTTACTTGGCCTCCCTCGGATTGAGACCTTGGATGACTTTTCCGCTCTAACCCATTTATCGGCGGGTTTCCTTTTCAGGCTGTCCCATTTTGCAGACAAGTATTACCGGACTTACGAGATTCCCAAACGAACCGGAGGCAGGAGGGTAATTGCTCAGCCGTCGCGTGAAATGAAAGCTTTACAAAGCTGGATACTGAGGAATATCTTGGAAGGGCTTCGGGTTTCTCCTGCGGCAAAGGGATTTGAGAAGGGCTCCAGTATAGTGGACAATGCTATTCCTCATCGCGGTTCAACCGCTGTCCTCTGCCTCGATTTAGAGGATTTCTTTCCAAGCATCAAGGTGAATCAAGTATGGTCGGTGTTTCACGCTGTCGGCTACAGTCCCGCAATTGCAGCAATCCTTGCCAGCATTTGCTGCTTTAAGGGGGGATTACCCCAGGGCGGCCCCACATCGCCAAAGCTTGCGAATTTAGTAACACTGCGCCTCGATGCACGACTTCTTGGCTTAGTTGGAAAACGCGGAATCGTCTACACACGCTATGCCGACGATCTAACATTTTCAACATTTTCTGCCTGGAAACTCGTTGGATGTCTGCCTCTAATACGAAAAATAATTGCTTCCGAGGGCTTCACTGTAAATAGGGAGAAAACACGCTTGACCGGGCCAGGAAAGCAACATCGGATCACAGGCTTGGTAGTCACTGACAAAGACGTTGGAATTGGCAGAGAGTTGCTGCGGAAACTGCGGTCAAAGATCATTTCCTTGTGCCGGTATCCTGCTGGTGGGGCGCCGCAGACAGATCTGAAATCCATCAAAGGCTGGTTCGCCTATGTCAATGGAGTGGACCCTGTAAGGTATGGAATGATGCAGACTTACTTGAAGCGACTCAAGAATAAGCACCCGAGCACGGGCATCATGGACCTGTAGGCCCCCATCAGCCCGTCTGACCGCGCCGAATATCAGAAGGTCTGCGGTGCGGAAGGACGAAACGTCGGCATGTTGGACAGGTGGTTGGGACGACAAAAGTCATCGGGAAATGCCCTCAACCGGATTCGTGGCAGCGCGGCCTCCCCGCCCCGACTCATTCACCCGGCGAGCAGCCCGCCAACTCCGCCAGTTTTAGCCAGTGCCGCTTATGCGGAACGCAATTCCCATCGCGCACCTTCCCGGCGTATCGCTCGGATACGCGTATCGCAGCGGCAATTGCAGGTTGAGTGCACTCGATGAGTTTCGTTTGAACCTGGCTCAGGTACACGTCGCGTGTGAGCCACGCCGGGTGGCGTGCTGGATTCCAGGCTGCTGCCGCGACGTATTGCTTGCGGTTGCTCTCGCGCTTACGAGCGATGGCGTCGAAACTTAGCGACGCCAAGACCGCAGCCTGATTCAATCCCGCAGCGCCCTTCCGTTGTGTATGCGAAGCGTCAAGAAAGGCCGGACGTTCAGCCGTCCGGTGGATGGTGTTCTCCATCGACGGGGTTTGCTTCGTGGGGGGGACCGGCGTTGCCTCCGAGGGAGCCCTTTCGCGTCGAACTGCCTCCCGCCAACGCTGGCGTGTGAGACGTGTTCGTGGTCCGCTGAGATGGCCATAACCGGGGGACGTTGAACGAATCGCATTCGCTATCCACTCCGCATAAGGCTCAATTTCCTGCCGCCAGATGGGAGCCGTTTCCCCGAGTTGGGAAGCCAGTTCTGGCATGATGCGGCAAGTGCCGTCTCTTTGTTCGAAGAACCACTCACGTTTCAAAGGAGATCGCGCGAGGAAGCGCAGGACGTAGTCCTCCACTCTGGGGCGAACCGGTTCCATGAGATCGCAGGCGAGACTGTCCCGAGTTGGAGTATCCATGTGCAGCAAGCCGAGACCTGGATCAAGCCCGAGAGCTGCCAGCGCTAACCGGGCTTCGGCTTCGAGGATCGCGTAGAGGTAGTTGAGGATCGCGTTGGCAGGGTTGGCAGCCTTCTTCGGACGATTGGATATCGGCGAAGTCCGTGAGCCGAAAGTTCTCCAGTGGTTCGGGACTCTGTTCAGTTCGCTCTGGGGAAACTCGGCGCTCAGAAATCGCCATGCGAACCAGTACGCTGCACTGCTTCGAGCCTCGATCTGACGAATCTCGCCAAGCGTGTTAACGGCGGGGAGTTGCGCGGCATAACGCGCGATCTGTTTCGCCAACTCCTCATCTTGAAGTCTTTCGCGAGCGACACGCTGTTGACTGGCGAGCTTGGAATTGATCAACTCGCAAACAATCGGCACAACCGCATCAGAGTAGATGAGGCAGGCTTGCGCGCGCCGAATGCGCGCGTCGGAGGCGGCAACCGGTCCGGTGACGGCCAACACGGACCCATCCCGTTCGAGCATCACAAACGCCGCATCCTGATCGGCGAGCCAGCGCAATGCCGCCAGCGATACGCATCCGCCATCGCCAATCGTCACAAGTCGCTGAAGTCCGTGGCCAACGCGAGGAAACCGGCCGCAATAGCGATCAGAACCGATGCCATCCTCGACAACTAGATGGCCCCGATCCACGCGAATACTGATGCCGTAGCCGAAGAGGGTCACGACGCCATGCCGGGGTTGAATCAGTTTTGGAACAATACCCGCAGTAGTGTGTCGAGCGGATGCGTTCCGGTTTGATTTGTGGAATTGCTGTAGTTGAGCTACGGTGTGAGTAGCTGCCATCGGAGAGACACCTCCTTCTTTGGCGGTCAGGGCTTGTCGCCTGCTCGTAACAGGTAGCGAGCCCGATTCTTATATCTTATCATTTTTGCTGTTTAATTTGTTCGATCTCTTTCGTCTTGGTCTGTTTTCTCGCCATATATTTTGAATTGTTCGTAGGCCAACGCCTTCTTCATTTGCAACGCGCTGCTGTGCATTTTTAAGCGGAAAACCATATGCATTCAAAGAAGCTATCTCATCTCGGATCGCTTGCCGCTTCGAGGCCCCAACCAATACCCTGGGACGACCACCCGGATAATGCGGCAATCGCTTCGCAACGGGCAACAAACTCTGCCTTTTCACGTGTGTCCATAGCCGTGAGGTACAATTCAAGGTTTTCTGGTTTTAGCAATTGATCATTGTTGTCAGAGGGCAGTTGTTTCCTAACCCAGTCAAGCAGCAAAGCCGAAAGAGTTTTGTTGCCATACTCGTGAATTTTTAATCGAACAAATTCGTTCATTTCTTCATAATTCTTGACTTTTGAATCCGAGGCCTCACACACTTCCGCAAGGAAGCGATTGCCCGCATCCAGAATTTTCTTTTGAGTTTCAGGTTCCAAGGGTACGGCTCCCTAGTTTGACTTCGGTTTCCAGCGTACCAGACCTCCTCAGCATCTCTCTACTCGGAAACGCCAGAACCCTGCCACCAGCTCGCACACGAGTGCAAGAACCGTCCCACCAGTTTCCAACCATGGCGGTGCAGAAACTCTCACTTTCATCGCCCTGCGAAGCAAATACTGCTCCCAATTGTTAATGCTCCTGTTGAATGCAAAAATCCAGACCGTGATCAGCAGAGGTGGTGGAGGCACGATTCCCCGACCTCGAAGGAACTGGAAAGACCAATGAACAGCAGAAAGCGCCGCACGCAACCATCAGCAGCACAGAAGAGGCGAGGCCAAAGGTCTCCCAGGAATAAGCACGCCGCGCCGCGAACGCCAGAGCAGCACTTCGCCAAGTCCGAGCGGGACAAAGACACCTGGGGTCGCGTCGTCGAAGTGATCCGGAGGATGAGATCCCAGAAGGTCTCCCTGAATCGCGCATCGCGAGAGGTCGGAATCAGTCCGCACACGGTTGTTCGATGGGGCGGCGCAGCGCTGCGAAAGCGCGCGAATGGAAGATACACAGCGAAGGCCAAGGATCATCTGCTTCGAGCGTTGAGGATCCTGACACCGGAGGGCCGAGGCGAGATCCTCCTGCGCGGATCCGAGCAAGCGACGCAGCTTGCTGAGTATTGGAACGCGGTTGACAGATACCGCGACACGGGGGATTCCTCTCGCCTCGACAGTTACCGGGGGCAGTACATCAAGGACGCAAATGGAACCCCGGTTCCTCTGCTGACAGATCACGCGGCAATTGACCTGTTGGGTTCCGCCGGACTCCTATCGTTCGAATCAATCTACACGAGGAGTGTGTGATGCCGAGAGACCTGCCAGAGCACGACCCCATCGCTGCCTATCAGCGCGAAGCCATTGCCGTGCGGCGTGTTGGCGAGAACGCGCAATGCGCGTGCGGCGAAAAGCGCCCGGCGGCGCTGGTTCCGGATTGCAATTCGGTGGAGTGTCACGTGTGCAAACGCAGAAGGAAAGGGCACAGCCAAATGGACGAGCATCACGTTGCGGGCAAGGCCAATAGCTCAGTCACGATCCCGGTTCCGGTGAACGACCACGCTTGTTTGAGCGCCGCCCAGCGTGAGTGGCCAAAACAAACCCTGGAGAATCCGGACGGCAGTCCGCTGCTGGCGGTTGCCGCATGCATTCGCGGATACAAGGATTGCGCTGACTATTCGTTTGAGACGAATGAGCTTAGGGACGATGTTGTCGGTCTGTTCGACAAGCTTCTGTTTTGGGCCGCAGAAATGCTTGAAAAGTTGGAGTCGTGTCTAAGAAAACAGTTCGGCGAGGATTTGTGGCACGATCCGGAACTAGATCAATTCTCTCGAAAGGAATAACATTATGTCAAAGCATAATGAAAATCTTCTACGTCTTGCCGTTCGGGTCTATCCCAAAACGGAAACAGTGAAAAAACAGAACCGGCCCTCGAAACCGTGGCGATGCCCAAGCGCAGTGTTTGTCTTTGACACAGAAACCCACACTGATCCAGCCCAGGGCTTAACATTCGGAAGCTACCGATTTATTGTGAATGGGCTGTGTCGAGAAGAGGGTCTATTGTATGCCGACGATCTGCCCGAAGAAGACAAATGTGTTCTCGAACAATATGTAAAGACACGTGCAGTTGATACTCTTCACGATAGCAAATTGACCTTGCTTACACGTGATGAGTTTGCCAATAAATTATTCAAAGCCGCTTATAAGGGCCGGTGTCTGCTCGTTGGGTTCAATCTTCCCTTTGATCTGTCGCGAGTTGCCTGCGATTTCACGCGCGCGCGTGGACGTTTTGCAGGCGGGTTCGCGTTGGAGCTTTGGTCGTACACCGATAAGCAGGGCCGTAAGCGGCACAACCCGCACCGGCCCAGAATAGGCATCAAGCAGATTGACAGTAAGCGTGCCCTGAAAGGATTCACAGGCCGTCATAGCCCCGACAAGTCGGACCTAATCCCGGAAGGATCTCCGACAGGACAACCCGAAGAGGGATACCTGTTTCGCGGTCATTTCCTGGATCTCCGAACCTTGGCGTTTGCTCTCACTGATCGAGGTTATACGTTAGACGCCGCGTGCCAAGCATTCGGGGTCGAACATGGCAAGCAGCGCGCCGCGCGCCATGGCGTGGTCACGGAAGAGTACATCGACTACAACCGGCGCGACGTTCTGGCGACGTCGGAACTGGTTGTCAAGCTGCTCGCAGAATACTCCAAACATCCGATTGAGCTTCAATCAACAAAGGCGTATTCTCCCGCATCAATTGGCAAGTCATATTTGCGCTCGATGGGAATCGCTCCGATTATTGAACGCCAGCCGGATTTCCCAAAAGAGTACCTGGGATACGCGGAAACGGCATTTTTTGGCGGGCGAACGAGCGCGCATATTCGAAAAACACCCGTCCCGGTTGTTTATACGGATTTTCTGTCTATGTATCCAACTGTCAACCACCTCATGGAACTCTGGAAATTCGTCACCGCCCGAAAGATTCGGGTTGTCGAACACTGCAAGCTGGATATTCAGGAATTCCTTAATAAAGTAACCGTCAGTGACCTATTTAATCCTGCGACGTGGAAACAATTCCCCGCGTTCGTCAAAGTGATTCCAGACGGTGATATCTTGCCATCTCGCGCCAAATACAGTAAGGAGAGCAACGATTGGCAAGTCGGCGTGAATCATATTGCCGCCGAGAAACACAATTCCCGGCAGGCGCTCTGGTTTTCCCTGCCGGATGTGATCGCGTCCGTGATCCTGACCGGGAGCATTCCGAATGTTGTTGATGCCTTTCGGATTGAGCCTCACGGCGTGGCGGAGGGATTGAAACCAGTCAAACTGCGAGGCTCAATTGAGATTGACCCCAGAAGCCAGGATTTCTTCAAAATCGCAATCGAGGAGCGCAGGCGTCTGAAAACCCGGAGGGATCTCCCCGAATCGGAGAAGGAGCGACTGGACAAGGCCCTCAAGGTCCTCGCCAATGCTACGAGCTATGGAATCTATGCCGAAATGAATCGGCGGGAATCCGACGACGAAGTGAAGGTCACCTGTCATGGCATCGATCCCGATCCGTTTGCTTGCTCCGTAGCCCATCCCGACGTACCCGGCGAGTTCTGTTTCCCGCCTTTGGCGGCACTCATTACTGGGGGTGCACGCCTCATGCTGGCGCAGTTGGAACATTCTGTCCGCGAAATGGGCGGCACGTACGCGAT
>JBEKHU010000779.1:0-3725 GCA_050012115.1 Bryobacteraceae bacterium
GCAACCCCAACATTGAATCCCTTGTCACCAGGAGGCACCACCATGTTCGCGGCTGACCACCGAGCAAAGTGTTTACTGTTATGGATCCCGTTCCTGGCACTGCTTCTCGCACTGTCAGGCTGCCAGCAGACCCCGCCGCCCCCGGCTCCCGACACCCGGGCGGCGGATGAAACCGCCATTCGCGCCGCCGAGGCTGCCCAGATCAAGGCCGTCGCCGCCCTCGACGCCGCCGCCGCGGTGAGTGTCTACACCGATGACGTCGTTGCCATGGACGCAGAATCCCCGACCATCCAAGGCAAGGAGAATATGCGCCAGTGGCTTGAAAAGTTCTTCCAGGACAAGCCGCAATTCTCCGCATCCACCGCCCAAGTCGAGGTCGCCCGATCCGGCGATCTGGCCTACAGCCGCGGCACCGGCACGATGACCGTCAAGTCCAAAAAGGGCAAGCCTATCGAAGCCAACTTCAAATACCTCAGCGTGTGGAAAAAGCAGGCCGACGGGAGCTGGAAGATGATCGTCGATACCATGATCCCCGATCCCCCCGCCAAGCCCGCCGCCAAACCAGCCAAATAGAAGGCGCGCCAGGCGGCCGGCAAACCGCCACCGGAACCGGTTGACTCTATTCCTACTCCCCCGGCGGGCAGGCCCGCGCCCCCCTCGCTGCCTGCCCGCCCTCCCGGCAGCCGGCGAAAACCCCTGTTCGGACGTCTCCATCCTCCGCGCCCGCGACGGGAATTGAGATAAACAGCTCTAGTTAGACCGATTGGGAGTACAATCGCCGGTAGCCAGGATGCCAAGAGGGGAATCCTGGTTCCATCCAGGCGGGCCTGTCGGGTGACTGGTCACGCATGGCGCGCCCTTGCGGACGGGGCTTGCGTGTGTGTCCGTGGACGCGTGGTGTCAACGCTTCGAACGCCAGGTATGGCGGCAAACAAGAGGAGAGGAACCACGGCAATGAGCGATCCACAAGATCCCGAAGTTAAGCCCGAAGGCGAACTCACGGACGAGCAGGCCGGTGAAGTGTCGGGCGGCCGTATGAGGTGAACACGCCCCCAGCGGTTGCCTTCTCACCGTGCGCGCACCGCAAAAACACCTCAAAAACACCGTGATTTCACCGTCCCGGTAAGACACGGTGAATTTTCGATAAGTCCTTTAGAACACCGTAGATACACGGTGACGCACGGTGCGCACTGAAAAATGCACGGCTTAATGTTTCTAACTCCTTTGATTGCAACAGATCCACCGTGACGCACGGTGCAGCGTCTTAATGTGCGGCAAAATGCACGGTAAAACCTCAATAAGTCCTTTACTTGCCACAGATCCACCGTGAAGCACCGCAGCAATCGCGTAAGTCCTTTAGAACACCGTAGTTGCACGCTGCGTGCGCACGAATTCGCGGCGCAATGCGGTTAAGTCCTTTAGAAAACCGTAGATGCACGGTGCACGCGAAAAGCGGTGTTTTTACGGTAAAAACACCGTGTTTTCACGGTGAAAACACGATAAACCCACGGTGCAGCGCACGGTGAATCAGCGCCGGGGGAAAGGGGGAAGGGGACGTCCTGATGTGTCCCAGTGGGGTTTTCTCCTCGCCGAATCTGGTCTTCGGCAACCTGATTCCATGCGCACCTGCGGTCAAGTGATTGACCAGCATGCTGTCTCAGTATGAGAGAGTTGTTCCGGAGCGTCCAGTGCATTGTGCGCGTTCAACCTCGATTCGCCGCGCCCTCGGGTGCGTGACCGGCGGGTGAACCCTCAACCGTCCTGCAATCAGTGTTTCAGAACCAATCCGCTGGAGCACGTCCAGTATAAACGGCAACAAAACCCAGGAGGGACAAATCAGGACGTCCCCTTTCCAGGACGTCCCCTTTCCCGAATGCCGATTCACTGTCTGGTGCGGTGGCTTGGCTTACATTCTCTGCTTTGAGGCGGCCTGGGGCAAGAAGTGCGAATCGACGGTAGTGGGCTGCTTTGAATTTGAAGAGCCAGAAAGTGGCCCAAGGAATGCTCATAAATGTCTTTTATAATGGGGTTCTCCTCGCTTCAGGGAGTTGGCACGCACTGCCAATTGGGACAGCCAGCCACCGGGATGATCTCGCTGCGCCTTTCCAGGCCGCTATCAGTGATATTCTCAAACCCGTAGCCGTGCTTGGAGAGAATCTTCGTCATTGCGTCACCGGGGTCGCCTGGGTTCGCTTCCAGTACGATGCGCGGGCGGAACTGACTTAAAACACGGCTTCCACCTATCAGAACAAGATGTTAGAAGCCTTCAACATCAATCTTCAAGAAATCGGGCTCAATTCTTAGTTCCTCGACCATCGAATCAAGCGTACGGCACTTCACGTGTATGACTCTTCCGCGCTGGCCCTGATACCCATCCAGTGCCAGACTCCCCATCGTTGAATCCTCTGCCTCATGGAAAGGAACTGTGCCCTCCGCATCACCAAGCGCGACGTTAAGGATCGTCACCCTTGAATCGAGATTGTTCATTGTGACGTTGCGTGCGAGCGCTGCGCAGATCTTAGGTACCGGCTCAACAGCGACAACGCGAACGTCTGGGTTGATTTTGCAACCCAACACAGTGTATATGCCGCAGTTTGCGCCTACGTCAATGAAGCAGCGGGAGCGCCGAATGTTTTCAAGGATTACTGGGGCAGTCTCCTTCTCCCACTCGCGCAAGCCAGACCAGAATATCCGGTGGCCAATATCGTCGAACTCAGTGGGAAACCATCGGCATTTCCATCTGGGTCCATAGATCGTAAACGGCTCCAGTACCCAACGCCACGGCAAGAACCCTCGAACCCGAGATGGCAGAAGTCCACGCTGACAGGCCCAGGTAATCGATCCCCGGAAGGGGCGCAGGACCGGCGAACCAAGCGTTTTAAGTATTGTGCGCATCCGCAGTGATAAGAACTTGTTCACGCCGCTCTCTGCGTCTCCGTTTCTTCCGCTTCGAGCAATGCTACCAGATCAGACCCCTCCGAGAGGCGATTCGTGACGCCGGCCGCCATGGCGGGCGTCACGCGCAATATCCGAAGGATTCTGATGAAGTTGCACGCGAAGCAGCCGAGCGGTACGGCCGCGATGTGATTCTCAATCTTCTTACGGAAGGCGTTGGTGGGCGAAGGGGTCAGCCTGACACGAGCGGTTGGCGATTTCAGCCAAAGCACCAGTCGGCTGTGCCACTTTGAAACCGGGGACAGTACACGCAATCGCTGATTCCATCGATTCTCGAACAATCCGCCGGACGCCGGGGTGCGGGTGCTGGCTTGGTGCCTGATGCGGAATCACGTTCATATCGTTGCAGTTGCGGAGCACAACGACTCGCTTTCGGTGCTCCTGCGGCGGGTCCACGCGCCGGTATGCGCTGCCCGGGCGCGTCAGGCCATTCCGACCGAACTGGCGTACCCTCCGGAACCCCGTTCACGCCCTCCCGAAATATTCTCGCCCAAGCCCCTCAACCGCTTGCGAACATCACCCCCGTCCGGCACTTGACCGCGCCCCTAAAGTGACCTCGGCAGAGGCACTCTGCCACCGCTCAGCCGGGGCAGATGGCTCACGTGAGCCAGTTTTTGGCCTCTAAGTCATTGATTCTTCGTAAAAAATGGCTCAACTTGAGCCATTTGCTTTTTTACAGAAGGAGAAACCATGATCGAGAAAAAGACCGACGATGCCTACCAGTTGGGCGCCTGGGTTGGCCGCAAACTGGCCTTCGCTGCGCTGGCCGG
>JBEKHU010000780.1:0-3552 GCA_050012115.1 Bryobacteraceae bacterium
ACGTAAAATCAACAAGTTGTAGCCCAAAACGGTCAAGCTTGACCCTCCTGCCATCGCTGCCCCAGCCCGATTGCCGGCCTTTAGAACGCGCGCATTCACCCCCCGCACCGCTACCGCCCCAGGCGCGCCTTGAACCGCGCCATGTCGTGTCCCCCCGCGTCCAGCAGATCC
The DNA here is from genome assembly GCA_050012115.1 of Bryobacteraceae bacterium. Classification (GTDB taxonomy): domain Bacteria; phylum Acidobacteriota; class Terriglobia; order Bryobacterales; family Bryobacteraceae; genus CAIVVT01. The sequence continues at coordinate 172 of JBEKHU010000780.1, forward strand.
AGCGTGCCGCGGTGGATCTGGAACTGGCGCGTCGCTTCCAGGGCTTTCATGTATTCGGCTTCGACGCCCGCGCCGTCGGCGCACGCCATGCGGGTCATGGCCATCGTTCCGAAATGCAGTAGCCGGCCCTCGATCGTGTAGGTCCCGCTGAACCGGTTGCAGCCGGTAAAGCCCGCCACCCGCCCCTCGCTCATGAACCGGATGGTCGCTTCCCGCTGCCCCGCGCCGGCCGGAACCGGTTCGTTGGCCAGTTCGGTCAGCACCCACGGCGTGTCGATCAACGGCGCCGACGACTCGCTCTGCGACTTCTGGGCGCCGCCGGGCATGCTCACGGCAATCAGCTTCGCCCCGCCTGCCGCGTCCAGCGACGACCTGGGTACGGCCGGTCCCGAAGCCGGGCCGCAGCTTCCGCCCGGCTCCGCCGCCACGACATTCGCGATCCTCAGGATCTCTTTACCCGCGCCCGCGCTTCCGCCGGCCGGCGCCACCGCTTCGAGCGTGCCGGATGCGGTGAGCAGCGCCGCCTTGCCGCCGGCCGTGGCCTCGGCCAGGCGCTCCAGCAGCTTGGGGCGCCCGGTCGTCTCCACCGCGAACTGGACCGTGCTGCCGCACGGTTGAAACCGGCCCCGGCCGTGCGTTTGCGTGTACATCCCCCGCAGCCGGTACGTACCCCGGGGCACGTACGCCTGCGGCTCCCGCACCAGCCGGTAGTCCGTCTTCGGCCCTCCCGGCGCTTCTGCCAGCGGCCGCAGTGAGCCGTCCGGCAGGATCTCGAAACTCTCCGCCTCGCCCAGGCTCGAATCCAGCACCAGCCGCTCCCCCGCCGCCGTCCAGGTCCCGAAATCCATCACCCGCTGGCCGCTGGTTTCCGTTTTCAGATAGCTGCGCTGCCGGTAAAAGAAACCATCCGGCCGCAGGCTGACCGTCTGCCGCACGCCCCGGCAGTCCGCGCACGGCAGCGTCCCCGCGAAGGTCGTGAGCTCGGTGACTTTGAACGCTTGCCCGGCGGCCGTGGCGAGCAGGCATACCGTCGCCAACGCCAGCCAGCCCGGCCAGCGCACTCGGGCGCTGGAGCGCCGCCCGCCCGGCCCCGCCGCGAAACCCTCCGCCAGCCGCCGGCCCATCTGCTCGCGGCCGCCGGCCACCCGCCTGCCGGCAATCCGGCGTATTTGGACGTGCATCGAACGCCTCCGGACGGACGTCCCGCGTGCGCATCGTTTCACGCGCTCGAAAACGGCCGCGGACAACCGCCAGCATCCGCTGGCTGCCGCGCGGGGTCCTGAACGCATTGTCACGCGAATCGGAGCCTCCCGGCGCCCGCCTGTGTCGATAATGTGCGCACGTTCGCCCGCCCGGATGCCGCTTGTCAGACCCAAACTCCGCCGCTTCCGGCCCCGCCGCGCCTGGTGGCTGAAATGCACCGCGCTGGTGGCCACCGGCCGGCCCGTTCACGCTTACGCCTCGTTTTTAAGCGGCTTATGCGCTGGCATCGCAATTGCTTGAGAGTGCACATCGGATCCATGGATTGCGCGGCCATGACCGGCCGCGACAGTGCGTTCCGGCCCCGCCCGGCGCGCGTACCTGGACCCGGCGTGGATTGTAGTGGCGGAAGAAAAGGTGTATAAGATCTATGTCCGTAGGTCGAGGAGCAGTCTTCTCCCAGCGGCGTGTCGGCGCGGACAGGGAGTTGTACGGACGGCAATGGCGCGTACGAAATTGGCTCGGCGCACACCGGGCCGCCGCGGGGTGCTTCTTTTCCGATAAGCCCTTGGAGGAGGGTCGGCGAGTGAGGATTCGAGAGCTTCTGCTATTCCTGGTCCCTCTGCCCCGGCGGCGGGCCGCTGCGGCGCCGCGCGCCTGTGCCTGGCCCTCCCTGCCCCCGCCCTGCGCCACCCGGCCGGCGCCCGCCGGCCGTTCCACGATTTCCCTCAGTTCGACAATCCATCCGATTGCCGGGGCCCTGCGGCCGCGGCTGCCGCTGGCCGATTCACGTTCGAGCAACAGGTCCCTGGACAGGAATCTGGCCTCCGCCGTCCCGGGCGGCCAGAGAACGGTCCTTGATCCGCTTTTATCCTCTGCACTGTAGATATGGAGAACTCTAAATGAAACTCAGATTCACTCATCGACCGGCACTTCGCGCCTGGATCCGCGCCTCGGCGGTGCTTCTGCTCTGCGCCTCGACCGTAGCGCTGTACGGTTTCGACGACAAAAAAACGACCGCCAAGCCCGCGCCGGTCGTTCATTCGGCCCCGGTCAAGACCAACGCGCCAGTCCATAACGCGCCGGTTGTGACGCCCAAGGTGAACAACCCGCCGGTGACTACCAACCCCAATCTCAGCAATCGGCCCATCACCACCAATCCCAATCTCAACAACCGGCCGATCACAACGACCACCAACCCTAATCTGAATAACCGGCCCATCACCCCCAACCCCAACCTGAACAACCGGCCGATCACAACGACCACCAACCCTAATCTGACCAACAAGCCCATCACGACCAATCCTAATCTCAACAACCGGCCGATCACTACGACCACCAACCCCAACCTGAATAACCGGCCGATCACAACGACCACTAACCCTAATCTGAACAACAAGCCCATCACCACCACCCCTAATCTCAACAACCGGCCCATCACCACCAATCCCAATTTCAACAACCGGCCGATCAATCCGGCTAACAAGCCCAACATCGAAATGCCGCTCACCCCGGCCACCAACCCCAATTTGAACAACCGGCCCATCACCACCAACCCCAATTTCAACAACCGGCCGATCACCCCGTCGGCCATTCGTGCCCCCATCCTCAATCCCGCCCACCTGCCGCAAGGCAGTCAGGCCACGAAAGGTCCGGGCGGGTACACCAACGTCACTACCAGAACCGGCGGGCAGTATCAGTTGAACCCCCAGGGCCACGTGTCCAGCTTCCGTGCGCAGAACGGCGCGACAGCCAACTTCCGCCCCAACGGCGCGCCCCAGGTGGTGCACACAAGCTCGGGAGCGACCGTGATCCACAATAACTACGGCGGGCGGACGGTCATCGTGAATCGCCCCAACAACACCGTCATCGTCAGCCACGGAGCCGGCCGCGGGTACGTTCAGCATCCGTTCATGGTTCAAAACAGGGCTTACACCCAGCGCACCTACGTGGTGAACAACGTCCGCACCACCCGGGTTTACCAGTCGTATCGCTATCACGGTCAGGTCTACAACTACTACGTCCGCCCGCGCTATTACCGGCCGGCCTTCTATGGCTGGGCCTACAACCCCTGGGCGCGGCCCGTGGCGTACGGCTGGGGCTGGGGCGTCGGCACACCCTGGTTTGGCTTTTACGGCGGTTACTTCCAGCCCTACCCCATGTACCGCAGCCCCGCCTTCT
>JBEKHU010000781.1:0-4839 GCA_050012115.1 Bryobacteraceae bacterium
GCCGTGGTTGCGGCTGAGGGCCAAAGCAGACCGGCGTCAACCACCTCCGCTTCCGAGATCCCTCACTTGCGGATGCAGGGAACGGCCACGCAATTGATCGTGGACGGCAAACCGTTCCTGGTCCTGGGTGCGGAATTGAACAACTCCAGCGCCTCCAGCATGGAGTACATGCGGCCGCTCTGGCCCAAAATTGCGGCGACCAACCTCAACACCGTGCTGGCGATGGTGTCTTGGGAGTTGATGGAACCCGAGGAGGGCCGGTTCGACTTCAGCCTGGTGGACGGTTTGATTCAGGATGCCCGGCGGTACAACCTGCCCTGATCATGCTCTGGTTCGGAAGCTGGAAAAACGGCAAGTCCACCTACCAGCCCGTGTGGGTCAAGAAAAACCAGCAGCGGTTTCCGATCATCCAGGACGAGAAGGGCAAGGGCCTGCCGACCTTGAGCACGCTGAGCGACGCCAACCGGGACGTCGATTCGATTGACCTTGTAAGCCGGCAGGACCGGGAAGGTGCCGGGCTTGTTGCTCAGCAGGTTCACGACGAGGCCGCCCAACGGCGCTGGGCCGGATCACGGCCTGGTACGAACTTTTCACGATACCAGTGAGCGTTCGAGAGGCTGTCATCTCATCCCTGCGTGAGCGTGTTGAGGAGCATGGTCTTCAGTACGTTCTGCCAAAATCCCTTTTAGACATCATTTGATGCCCACTCCGAAGCCAAACACCCCGCACGGCGCACAAATGGATCAGATTACATCCGCTCCCGGCCCGGTGGACACCACAGCTTGCTTCCAGCATTCACTCATCGAGACTGCGCCCTGTTGAAGACGTAGAAAAACACCGTCACACTGAGGCTTGCCAGCAGACAAATCAGCGATCTCAGAAGTGCCATCTACAACATTCTTCTTGTCACTTGTTCGGACAGAATTTCAGCAGCCTGTTAGGGCTATCAAACGCGATTCACCTTTGTCTGGAGGCTTCCGTAGCGGGGCGATGTGAGCCTACCTGCCAGGTCCGCGCCGCGGCGCGACGAAAACACGGGGACTGACGCCTCAAACGCGGCTACGCCGGCTTGGGCGTCACCGTCCGCGACGTCCGGCCCGCCGAATAACGCGGCGCCCTCGTTGCGGGGTGCCTACTGGACCGACGCCGGTCCCCTGATCTGCAAAGGACCGCTGACAGCGGTTACCGTGGTAGCCACCCCACTCTGAATGGCGAAGCTGAGGATGCCGTTGGAAGAGGCACGAATTGCTCCGGCATCGCCCGTGTTTGAGACTGTTACAGAGCCCGGCGTGTTTGCATTGACGTAGTAAGTGGCGCCGGGCGTCATTCCGGCGAGGTAATGATTCACTATATCCGTGCCTTGCGTGAAGCTGTAGTTGATCGGCAGCGTCGCTACTGGCGGTGTACATGTACCATTCGCGCAATTCCCGGCCTCCACTCGCGCATTCTGAAAGCCTGCCACAACAAGTGTACCCACTTGGACCATGTCGGCGTGAGTGGCCGTCAGGGGCGTCAGGGTCGCCACGTCCGTGCTCGAATTCGCTGCGTCCAGCACCGTCAGCCAGTTTTGGGAATCGGCGGCGTCCGGCGTCGATGGCGGGAGTACACACCAATTCGGATTGGACGTGCAATTGCGAGGGTCGTGAATCTCCAAACGGTAGACAAATCCTCCAGCAGTCGGGTCAGATCCTTGACCGTACGCTAGGTCCTCAAGCACGGCAGGCGACGTCAATGGCTTAACCGTAGTAATTGCCCCGTTGAACTTCTGAATTGTCGAGGAGCCGACTGTACCCCTCCCACAAGCTGCCGAACCATTTAGCGTCAGTGTGTACGAGTCGCTGGAATTGTTGGTGCTCGGAATCGTGACCACCCAAGTACGGTTCAAACCCGCGCAGGCCCCGGTGATGCCGGCCACAATGATTGTGAACCCGGTGTTTAGCTTGTGGGGCGTGCTGGTCGTCAGTTTGACCGGCGTCGTGTTGCCGATGGCGGCAATGCTTACCGCTGGAGCCTCCACGTACCACTGCCGCATTCCCGCGCTTCGCTGCTCGCTGGTCGTAACCTCGGTCGGCTTAGACCCAGTGTGCCACGGAACCACCTGATGCCCCCAGATATTGCCAGTTGCGGTGCCCGTGCACGCTGTTACGCCCAGCGGCGTTGTTTCCCCGTTGAGAGCCATCCGGTAGCTATCCAGAACGGTAATGATATAAGTGCCTCCCAAGCTTGAACAGCCAGTTCCAGAAAGGCTGCTCAAGACAACCTGCATCCCAGAATGGAAGTCATGGCCCGCGGTTGCCAATGCGATCGGATTCGTTCCGTCTGAATCAATAATCGAGGTGAAGTTTACGGCTTGCTGGTTCCAGTGCGACTGCCGCGTACGGTCGTAAACTAAGAACACCTTCGGCTTAAGATAGAGGACTTCACGCTGATTAGCAAGTACGTGCCCTTTGTACCCAGTAAGGTAGGGATTGTTTGAGTAGAGTGCCTCCAAGTTCACTGCGCGTGCATAGGCATAATTCGAAGTAGATTCGAGCAAATCAATCCGCGTCGGGTGGGTCTCTGCCTCCATAGTCCCAACTCCACTATTACAGGCACCTCCCTGAATATATTGTGTCCCCGAACCTGCTGCGGCAATCGTGAGTGCTGTCAGACCGGTAGACGGATACCCAGACCAAGTACCAAAATTTGTTGGGGCAATCCCGAGACCAAAAGTGCGCGTACCTCCGCGACCGGTCCAGTTCGTGATTAAATAAAGAGTGCCGCCAGTAAAGCTAGCTGTCGTTCCGCTACCATCAGATACATAGTAAGTTGGAGCAGTAGCACCAGAAGACCAAGTAAGCATAACTGGTGTTCCGTTGCCCCATCCATCTGTAGTTGGCGAAGCCAGAGTCACAGTAAAAGCGTCCGTGCTGTGCCCTGTCGTGACACTATAAATAGCGGCAGGTGCATAAGGAGATCCAGATCCCGTACAAACAGGGGCACGTGCACCATTCCATCCGGGCTGGATATAAAAGTAGTTATTTACTGGCACACCGCCTTGCGCATCACCGTAATGACCCCCGTAAAAATCAACTGTGGCAAAAACAATAGTGGCTCCATTGCCCACGCCGGAGCCGCTGACAGATTGATTGAGCGTCACGGTCGTTGATGTAATCGCCAGCACATACGCAAAGCTCGGGATGTTAGTCCCAATAGCGATCATGCCCGTGGTTACGCCTGTTGTGTTTGAGAAATAAAAAATCGCACCGCTGGACGTAGGCGCGATAGTTGTCAGCGTAACAAAACTCACGCTAGTCGTTGTACTGGGATTTCCGGCTGTTTGCATGGGCTGATAATAGCCCCCACCCAAGTACAGACTCGACAAGTAGATATGGCACTTGGTGGCGTTGTTAAACAACGTCGCTCCGATTCCCGCTTGAGTCGCCGGGGCGCTGCGCGTGCACTCTGCCGTCGGGTTGACTAGTAAGGTGTTCGACCCCCTTTGAAGCAGCATTGTTCCAACTGGGTCATAACGATCTTTTCCGTTACCCACATCATAAATCAACGGTCGGGCGAGCATATCAGCATAAATGGCTCCGTTCGTCCAGTCGCTCCGCATGTAGACGTGACCATACCCGCCAGCAGGGTTAGCCAAATTGCCGAGTACGGTAGGTTCATCATTCCAAGATGTCTGAGTGGCGTTCGGGTCCCAGAACAAAAAAGGACTGTACGCATCGGAAGCACTTTCCCCCCACTTTGTAATGAAAGCCTGAACATAGCTGCGAAACTTGTTTTTCAGTGGGTGGTTCTCCAAGTCAGCAAGATACTGAACAGGAAACAGTGCTGATGCTGATGCCTGATTTACATAAGGGCTACCACCCCACCCTGGGGCCTCGATAAAGCCTCGTGTTAGCATCGAGTTCCCATTCGGTTCCAAATTGTGCTTGTAGTATTCCAATCCTATGGGCCAAGGATATGGCTGAGTAGAATTCGAGATCAAGTCGTCTCCCATCGCTGTGACGTTTGCAATGTGCGCCATGGCGATGTTGCTTACTGCAAAGCTTTGGTAGTTCCAAGCATCCATCATGTTGCCGTTTGGGCCAAACCATCGAGCAGCGAATGGTTGATCGATGGCTAAATGCATGTGGTTGCGCCAGTAGTCGTACCAGACATGGCCGCGCGAGTCGTCGTTGTAGGCTGCAATGCCTGCCAGCGCCAGCCCAGCATAGTGACCCCAATGGTAATTACTTGACGGGATGCTAAATGTTCCCACATCGTTCGCATTGTAGTAATTAAGAAGCTGGCCACGGGTCCAGGAATCCATCGAGTCAAGCACCTGCGCCTGGAGCGTGGAGTAGGCTGTCATGATGGCCTGCGGATAATTGCCATTCGTCGTGGCCGTGCTATCCGTCCAGGCGTTTGTGCTAGCATTCCAAGCCGAACCACCAGCCGTAAAAGTATTTGTGATGGACGAAGCTCCACTTGTAGTTTTTATGCTACTGGCAAGACTATTAAGAGCACTCGCCATGGATTGATTTATAAGAGGATGCAACCAATCGTACAGGAGTGACATACCTGGAAGGAAAAACCTATCCGGGAACTCGTTATCGTGATCCTGGTCGTGGTTGTAGTTCTGGCCGCTGCCAACCGTTGCTCCCTTGTAACTTACACCCTGATTTGGAACAGTGCAAACACTGGTTCCTCCTCCATTCGTCGTGTCCAAGTAGTAACCATAATTCGAGCTAGTCCAGCCTCCGGTGGTGGTAACGAGCGTCGAAACGTAATACGTGTTCCCGTTAAGTTGCGTACCAAGCGGACCCATGACGTTCGAGATTGTAACGGCAGTATGAGCTGTATTCG
>JBEKHU010000782.1:0-2572 GCA_050012115.1 Bryobacteraceae bacterium
CAACGCCAAGGCCTATGAGATGATGTCCAACCTCGTCGGCCTGTGCGAGCTCTACCGTCTCACCGGCGAGCCGCGTTACCTCCAGGCCGCCCTGGCCGCCCAGAAAGACATCGCCGCGCACCGCCGCTACCTCACCGGGACCACGTCTTCGCACGAGCATTTCCGCGACGACTTCGATCTTCCCGCCGAGCAGAAGGACGACGTCGGCGAGGGCTGCGCCACCGTCACCTGGCTGCAACTGAACCTGCAGTTGCTGCGCCTCACCGGCGAAACGTTGTACGCCCAGGAGCTCGAGCGCACCGTCTTCAACCAGCTTCTCGCCGCCCAGGATCCGCTCACCGGCAATATCTGCTACTTCACCCCGATGGACGGCCGCAAGCAGCCCACCACCGATATCAACTGCTGCCGCTCCTCCGAGCCGCGCGGCATCTCGCTCATCCCGCAGTTGCTCTGGGGCGCGCTCCGCGCACTGCCCTCCGCTGCCGAACCGGACACCGTCGCTATCGAGATTCTTGCTCCCGGCGAGGCCCTGATCGGCGGCGTGCTCGTCAAATCCCAGACCGATTACCCCTTCGACGGACACGTGGTCTTCACCCTCACGCCCGACCAGCTGCACCGCTTCACCTTCGCCCTGCGCGTGCCCGAGTGGGCCGCTTCGTTCCGTGCCACCGGGCCCGACGGCAAGCAACTCGCGGGACGCCCCGGCGGCTACCTCCGCCTCACGCGTGACTGGAAGCGCGGCGACCGGGTCGAGGTCAACGTCGAACTGGCCGTGCGCTTCACCCCCGGCGGCAAGAGCTATCCCAACCACGTCGCCGTCGAGCGCGGTCCGCTCGTGCTGGCCCTCGACAAGGGCGCCAGCTTCGACCTCGCCGACATCAGCCGGGCCGCGCTCAAGACCGTGCCGGCCCCGCTAACCCAGGGAAAACCAGGGCTTTACACCCTGCCCGGCGTCGTCAATGACAGCGGCCAGACCCGCGCCGTCACGCTGCATCTCGTTCCCTTTGCCGATGCCAAGGAATACCGCATCTGGCTGCCGCTGGCCGCTGCCGCCGCCTCAGGTCGCTGAAGGTATGCCCCGAGGGTCTCCTCACAACTCCCAGCTTTGGCGCGCGGAAAAAGCGCCTGCCGCAGGAGGCGAGAACACCGTCAAAAAACCGTGAATTCAGCGCGCAGGGTGATGTGCGGTGAATCATCGATAAGTCCTTTAGAACACCGTACATACACGGTGAAGCACGGTGCGCGCGCAAAAATGCGCCTGTTAATGTGAATAAGTCCTTTGTTTGCCACACATCCACCGTGACGCACGGTGCAGCGTGTTAATGTGGCACCTTAATGTTCGTAACTCCAATCATTGCAACACATCCACCGTGACGCACGGTGCCGCATGTTAATGTGCGTCAAAATGCGCCTTAAATTTCAATAACTCCTTTGTTTGCCACAGATCCACCGTGAAGCACCGTGACAATCGCGTAAGTCCTTTCAAATGCAATAGTTACACGCCTAGTGCGCGCGTATTTGCCGCGCTATACCACTAAGTCCTTTAGAAAACCGTAGTTACACGGAAACGCAAAAAACCGCTGTTTTTACGGTAAAAACACGGTAAAACACGGTGTTTTCACGGAGAAATCACGGTCCGCCGCACGGTGCTTTCACCAGAAGATCGTGTTCCGCGCGCCTCTTGTGGGGCAGGCTTTCCAGCCTGCGAGCCGGCTTTCCAGCCGGCTCTCTGAAACGCCCACCGCCCCCGCCCGCGGGCGACGGATCCTCAAAGCCCAAGCCATCCGCCGCATGCATCTGCTCGATGCGAATCACCTCGGCGGGTTGGGCGTTATACGTCAGCTCACGCGTTACTTGGATTCGGCGAACTGAACCGACCTCTCGGTACGAATGGGGGTAGTTGGGGGAGGCGGTTACCAGTGGCGCTGATCGTCTATTGTGTCGCTGCTCTCTGAGGATGCCGTCCCATCAGAATATCGAACATCAGCTTCTTGTAATCGATGTGCCGCAGCGAGAAACCCTCGATCCCAATCCGTAGCAACCCGAAACGCGCCTGCAATACCGCGTCGATCTCCGCGCTACAAATGTTCGTGAAGCAGTGTGCCGTCGCCAGCGCTGCCTGCGCCATGTTGACCTCCACAACGGAAGGCGCCCGGAGGGGCTGCGTACGCTCGACCCGAGGCAACACGTGAAGGCACGCAGTCGGCGAGACCGGCAAGAACGCTTCCACGTTCGGTCGCGCGAAACCTAGACCGAAATGCAGCCTGTTATTGTCTGAGCGCTCCCACGTCACCACCGGGGCGTCACCGATAACGAATGGCTTGTCGGGCTCGGCGCGGAGGATGCCCCAGTGTCCGTTCAGCATGTTTTCGTCAGCGAAATCCATCATCGTCTCGACACTCTGAACGTAACGTCGCTGGGCCTCGTCGGCGCTGGAGTGCTTCGCAATCGTATTCTCGATTGCCGCGACGACTTCCTCCCTCGTCACCATGCGAACAGCCAGCCCACGGTCGATCACGTCCATGGTGTATTTGCCAATAAGCTCCGACAGTCGCTTCTCGTTAGTAAGAAG
>JBEKHU010000783.1:0-3252 GCA_050012115.1 Bryobacteraceae bacterium
TACTGGCGGGACAACGCTCTGGTCGCCCAGCGCTTCGATGTGCACAGCTACGCGCTCGCGGGTGAACCCAGGATCGTCAGTGACGCGGTGCAGTATTTCCCGCAGACGAACCTTGCCGTCTTCGCCGTAGCGGGTAAGACTCTGGTTGCGCAAACCCGTTCAGGAAAGGGCGCCAACAAGTCGCAGCTGATCTGGTTTGACCGGCACGGCAGGCAGGTGGGCACGGTCGGGCCTCCGGAACTGGTCGCCAATCCCAAAATCTCGCCCGACGGAAGACGCGTCGCGGTTGACCAAACCGACACCGACGGTCGTCACCTTAACATCTGGATTCATGAACTGACCAGGGAAGGCGCGGCGCGCCTCGGTTTCGGCCCGTGGCTGGAACAAGTTGCCGTTTGGAGTCCCGACGGGAAGCAGGTGATTTACAGCTCGAATGAAAAGCTCTTCTTCAGCCTTTACATGAAGAACTCGGACGGCTCCGGCTCGACTCAAAACATTATCGACCTCGGCACTCCCCAGGAGGGCCCGTGGGACTGGTCTCGGGACGGCAAGTACCTGCTGGTACGGAAGGAGCGCGAGCTGTGGTACATGACGATGCCGGACCGGCAGGCGCGGCCGTTGCTGCAGTCACAGTGGATTATTCGCAACGCACAGTTTTCGCCCGACGGGAAATTCGTGGCGTACGCCTCCAACGAGACTGGAACCTGGGAGGCTTACGTATCGCCCTTTCCGGGCTTTGGCAGTAAATGGCAAGTATCGCGCGGCGACGGCGGAGAAGAGCCGCGCTGGAGGCGCGATGGCAAGGAGTTGTTTTATCTCGCCCCAGGCGGAAGGTTGATGGCTGTCGACGTAAAGACCGACGCCGGCTTCGAAGCGGGCTTCCCGCTCGCATTGTTTCAGGCACACCCGCGGCAGCCCATCTCAGCCATGGATTTCTTCTCCTATGACTTGACGCCGGACGGACAGAGATTCCTCGTCAACACGAAACTGGACACGTCCAATTCGGCGCCTTTATCAGTCATCCTCAACTGGTCATCGGAGATAGAGAAATAGCAGCCCCGCGTAACAAGCGGATGGGAAGCGGGCTCGACGCTGAACGACGGCAGCAAACCTGGACGGTACGAGATGCTCTCCCTCCGGCCCGCCGGGAATGGAAGGGAAGTACTCCGTCTGCAACTCACGCCAACTCCCGGGTAGCCGGGCATCCGGACGTTGGCCCGAGACGGCTCATCGGAAGGCATATGCCTAGATGCCGTTTGGCGGGCAGCCTGGTAAGCGGCTTCTGATGGAGCAGCCGAGCGCGGATGCGGCGGGTGGATGGCCCGTTGCGTGGTCCTGAATCTTGGCTCCGCGCTCGCCCCTGAACCGAGGACTCCCACTGCGGATTCACCGTGCGGCGCACCGCGATTTCACCGTGAAAACACCGCATTTCACCGTGTTTTTACCGTAAAAACAGCGTTTTTTGCGTGCACCGGGCTTCACGGTGGATCTGTGGCAAACAAATGACTTATGCGAAATTCACCGTGCATTTCAGCGCACATTAACACGCGTCACCGTGCGTCACGGTGGATCTGCTGCAAACAAAGGGGTTATCAACATTAACACACGCATTTTTGCCTGTTCACCGTGTTTCGCGGTGCATCTGATGCAATGAAAGGAGTTACGAGAATTAAACCGTGTGTTTTTGCGTGTGCACCGTGCTTCACCGTGTAACTACGGTTTTCTAAAGCACTTAGCTGGGACCTTCGCGCGTTTTGCAGGCGCGAAAAACCGCAGTGTTTGCACGGTGAAATGAGCGCTGGCGGCAGCGTGCAAATGGGCAACCGCTCCTGGCCTAGCCGGGCTGGCGGGCACAGCGATCGGTGGATTATCGGCAAGCGCGCTTAGTCTCCGCAGACCTCGCGCCATGCCTTCCTATGGGTCTCGTGGCAGCAGCAGGCTGTCGTCCAGAGCAAGCCCAAAGCAACGAGCCCAAGGGCAGTTTTGAACTCAAACGCTCGCGGGGGTTTCGGCCACGGCCGCTTTCGATTGGGTCGCGCCGGAGATTTTGCTTAGCATCTCATCGACCGTCAGGACTTGAGCGAACAGCAGCCCGAGGGTGGCGCAGGTAACTCTTTGGATCTCGGCAGCCGAAACATCTCCGATGTCAAAGGTCGCAGTGCCATCGCTGAGGAAGAACACACGAAAATCACGGACCGTGGCCTCGCGCACGGTTGTGTCGCAACAAACATTGGTGGCGATGCCAGTAACGATAATAGTGTCGATGCCGCGCGAGCGGAGGATCAGCTCAAGATCGGTACCGTGAAAGGCGCCGAAACGCGGTTTATCGAGCAGGATGTCCTGCGGATCTACGACCAATCCGCGGTGGAGCGACGCCGGCTCCGACCCCTTGTTGATAATGCCTTGCCGGACAACTGGGACAAGCTCGCCAAGGACACCGATATTCGAACCGTCCGGACGGACCACATGGCTGGTATGAATTACGAGAATGCCCGCGGCCCGACAGGCTGCGGCCACCCGGTTAATCCGGTTCTGCACGATCAATCCATCGGGTGCTGAGACCGGAGAACCGTGAACGAAGCAGTTCTGCATATCAACGTTCACGAGCGCTGTCCGCTCTGGAACAACCGCGAAGTCAACCATGAACTCTCCTCCCGAGAGATCACAATTATGTCAAAACAGTCCTCACTCCACAAACACCAGGCTCGCCACATCCGCTTCGCCTCTGCCAACATAAAACACATCCAGGCGGTCCGGAGACGCCACCCAGGCAACCACCCGAACGTGCATGCCGAAGAGCCACGCAGCTTTGCCGAAAGCACACGCCAGCCTGCATTTCTCGCGCCCATCGGCTGCAACGCGCGATAGGCCCGCGCACGTCGTGGCCTGGCTTGAGGTATCGGGGCCTCTCACGCGTTGAGCTGAGGCAGGTTGTGAGGAAAGCGGACTAGTCCTTGGCCGACAGTCCTGATTGGGGAGAGTGCGGGCCGCGGCGGCGCGGCGGACGGAGGAGGAGGCCGTGGTGTCCTGGGCGGCATCGTTTCGACAATTCGATTTGAGGAGAGTGCGCTCCGGGCGGCGGGAGGAGGCGGCAGGGTTCATCGCGCGGGGCGCGCGTTCAGCGCTGTTCCCGGTCTGGCACTAGGGCGGCCAGGACACTCCCGGCGCGGGCGTAGCTTTCGGGCGTGCCGATGTCCAGAAACGGCGCATCGAGCACCACCCCGGCCGTCCCCAACCCGGGCGCCAACGGCT
>JBEKHU010000784.1:0-3196 GCA_050012115.1 Bryobacteraceae bacterium
AGGTGTATTTAGTTCGGTTCCCGGGCTCGATGCTGCCGCAGTTGTCGTTCACTCTGCGATTCCGACAAGCCATCCTAGCATTGTTTATGGGCTGGGAGAAAGCTGATTTCGAGCTATCAAGGGTCTTTCACTCGTTGCTGACCTGTTCTAGGAGCTGTTGGGCGGTAGTAAGAGCGCACGAATGCATAACCCTGTTCAGAGTTTGGCTTGAAGGAAGGAATGAGAGTCATCTGCATCAGCGGCTAGATCCAGCCGCAGCGGATGGATCTAGCCGCTGATGCAGACCGGGCGTGGCTTCTGGAAGGGCAGCGGCCCAGGCACAAGCAGGTTCTTGATGGTGTTGAGCAGCCCACTGATCGGATGGCGCGCGGCAGCAGCGCGAAGATCATCCCCGGTCACATGCAGGTAGACCTGCGTGCTTGTAATCAACCGGTGGCCGAGCAGGTCGCGGATGGTTACGAGGCCAACCCCTGCACGCACGAGATGAGTTGCGAAGGTGTGGCGCATGCGATGTGGAGAGATCGCCGTGCCAATGCGGCTTCGCTCGCCCCATGTGCGCACGCGGTCGTAGACTGCGTTGCGGGAGAGCCGACGTCCGAAACGCGATCGGAAGAAGGGCGCCGTTGGGGTCGCCGGACCGCGCGCCTGCACATATGCGCTCAGCACGTCTGCGAGCTGCGGATTCAGCGGAATGACGCGCTCGTGGCCGCCTTTTCCCCGCACGCGGATCGTCAGTTGCTTGAGATCGACATGACTCTCACAAAGAGACGAGCACTCAGAGGCCCTGATGCCAGTGCCGTAAAGGAGGGCGAGCATGGTGCGGTCGCGGAGGCCGATCACGGTGTCCGGGCTCGGTTCGGACAACAGCCGCGAGACCTGCTCGCTGGAAAGCGCAACCGGAAGCTTCCGCGGCACCGCCTTGATCGATGGAAAGCCGAGCATCGGGTTGGCTGTGTGGTCGAGATATCCCATTGCGACCACTGCGCAATAGAAACGGCGCAACACAACCACGGCGCGGTTTACGGCCGAATCTCCGTTCTCCCGGTCATCGCGCAAATACTGCACATAGCCGAGCACATCGCGGGCAAGGATCTGATCCGGCGCACGGTCGTCGAGCTTCATGCGCACCCACTCGCGGAACTGCAGCAACGTGTTCTCATATGCCACGAGCGTGAGCGGACGCAAGCCGCGGGCGACGCAGTGTGTCCGAATGTAGAGTTCGATCCAGAATGACCACTTCACGGCAAGTCTCCAATCGGAAGCGTACGTACGGCGGCCTCAGTTCGGTTCGGAAGCACGTGCAGGTAGACTCCGGTCTCCTGGGGACTGCGATGCCCCATGAGAGAGGAGATGACGGCTAGGTCGACACCCCGATCCATCAGGTGGGTTGCGAAGCTGTGCCGAAGTGTTCGCGGCGTGACATCACAGCGCAGGCCAGCGCGCGTGGCTGCGTCTTTCACGATGCCGCATACGTCGTTGGCGCGCAGCCGGCGCCCCTTGGTAGTGGTGCGAAACAGTGGGCCGCGCTTCCCGAACTCAAGCAAATAGGCCAGCAGTTCCGTATACAGCGCTTCGGGAATCGGAATCGAGCGCGGCCGGTCTCCCTTGGCATGGAGAACTTCGAGTTCATGACGCTCGCGGTTGATGTGTGCGACGTTCAGCGAGCATAGTTCGTCGGTGCGCAGCCCACAACCGTATAGGAGCAGCACCACCAGGCGGTCCCGTCGTGCCGTCGGCCCGCACACCTCAGTGCCCAGCACCAGCTTTTCGGCTTCCTCAAGGGTGAGGGATCGCGGCTCGATACGCGGCATCGCATGCTTCAGTGCGAAGCCATCCAGTACGTTGCGCTCGCTGCGGCCGCTGCGCCAGGCATAATCGAGAAGGCCGCGCAGATGGCTCAGATATTTGGCCAGACTGGTCTCGGTGCAACCACACTGCCGTTCCTCTTCAAGCCAATGCAGAAAGTCTTCCAGATGGAGATGCCATAACTGAACACCGGGCCGCAAGTGGCTGATCGCGCGCCGCAGTGTGCAGCGAATATCGATGATCGTACGCGGCCTCTTGCGCCCAACCTTATCTAGATAGCTCAGGTAGCCCTCGATCACTGGATCCATCCTGTCGATGCTCGCCTTCTTCATGCCGTTACCCTCTGCCGTGACATCCACTCATTGATGGGATGGAGCTCGATAGCCGCGCGCCGCTGCGGGTCCGCGATGTGCACGTAGCGCACGGTCGTCGACACGACGCAATGCCCAAGGATGCGCTGCACTTCGGCCACGTGCACGCCGGCTTCTAACAGATCCGACGCACAGCTATGCCGGAACTGATGCAGACTGTGAAGCGGAACATGCGCGCTGCGCGAAATGGAATGAACGCCGTTGCTGATGGCAAATCTGTTGAGACGCTTACCGTTCCGGCTTACGAACAGGGCCCGCTCACCCACCAAGCCAGACTCTTCTAGCCGGTTGTGGCGCAGTGGCAGATACGCTTCGAGGCACTTCAACACGATCTCCGGCAAAGGCAGGCAGCGTTCATGACCCGTCTTGCGGCCATCGACGCGCAGAGTCCCATCGGCGCGATCGAATGCATCGACGTCGAGCCGCTCCAGCTCGCCGCGGCGAAGGCCGGTGCCATAGAGCAAGGCAAGCACCGTCACCCATAAATGAGCACTGTAGTCGCCGCGGCGGTTCGCCGCTTCGCGCCACAGCGCTTCCATGTGCTCGCGATCTATCCGCTTTGGGAGGCGGCTGTAGGGACTCACCTTGGGTCCCTTCATCCAGCGCAGCGGATTGATCCTCCACAGACCTTGGCGGACCAGAAAGTCCCCGAAGCCGCGCATCGTGCTGAGCGTGCCATAAACGGTCGCCTTCGAGCGGAAGCTGGCACACGATGCGATGTAAAGGCTGATCAGCTCCGCCCCGATCTGCTCGATCGCAACCCGCGGCCGCCGCTTCTTGAGCCACCATCCCCACCGATGCAGTCGCGACTCCGTCGCCGCGACGGTCGCCTGGCATATTCCACGCGCCCGATACTCATCCATATACGTGTCCAGTAACCGGTCCCATCGCCTCATCGCTTCCCCTCCTAACGTTCCCCGTGGCGGGCTCACCCCGCCACGTAAACGTTATACAAACAAACAATATGACCTCCGATACGACTCGCTCGGAGGCCGCGATGAGCCCTGAACTGAACTAAA
>JBEKHU010000785.1:0-2524 GCA_050012115.1 Bryobacteraceae bacterium
TGGGCCGCGTGTAGCGACTCCTCCGGAATGGGGAAGCATCGAACGCCCAACGTGCAGGTTAGGCCGAAGTTGGTTCCCGCACGCCCAACGATCCCGGAATTGCGCGAGCTCCGGGGTGCCGTCAATCAGGCAGTGCCGTGAGTCAAGCGTTTCTCGCCCGAGCGGCCTCCGCCCCGATCACCTGACAGAAGCCGACTTATCATTGACCTGTCCGGGAGCGACCACCATATTCCGTCCGATTCCGCCCGGTGTCGTTTCGTCCGGTTGCGCTTGGAAAGAAAACGTGGTACAAATCCTTACCACAGTGCGAGGTGCGACAAACGTTTAAGGTCGGCGTGAGCGGTGCCTACAGCACCGGTAAGACCGAGTTCCTCTCGGAGTTAGCTCATCTCCTCCGGAGAAGGGGACTCAACTGTCGCGTCGTACCGGGAATTGCAAGGGACTGCGTACTACCGATCAAGAAAAGCCACTCGGTCCAAAGCGCTCTCTGGATTGCGATGACCGGAGTTGCGAGGGGACTCGCGGTTGGATACGGAAGTGACGCGGCTTTGGTTGACCGTGCTGTGGTCGATCCGTGGGTGTACCTCGATGGTGCCGCCGCACAGATCCAAGCGGCCTGCGTCTCCTACGGCCTGCGTCCGAGAATCTTGACCCCGCACAACCGCCCAGCGCAACTGCGCTTAGTTGCACGGGGTATTGTGCACGCGGCCGCCCAACTCAGCGTCACGACTCCCGCCGAGACTAGGACGGCGCCAAATAGATGAGGTATATCGGTTCCAAGGCCGCCTCCTTGCAGTTGATCGCTCGCGCGATCCACGCGGAGAGGCACCAATACGCCTCGATATGCGACCCTTTTGCCGGGACTTGCACTGTTGCCCGGCACTTCAAAAGCATGGGACTGAGGGCTATTACGGGAGATCTTCTACGGTTGAGCTATGTTCTCCAGAAAGCATACATTGAGTTGAGTTCGCCGCCGTGTTTTGATGGACTATTCAATAGTGGCGTCCTCGGAAAGCGCGTGCCTTCGATGGAGCCACATGTGGTGGTGCTTCGGCATCTGAACGCATTGCCGGGCCGGCACGGCTATCTCACCAACAACTACTCGCCTGCCGGTGCGGCGAAACGCCTGTTCTTCTCGTGCGAGAATGCGATGCGGTTGGACCGAATTCGAGCCGAGATCGACACATGGGCCGCCGGTCTCTTGAACGAGGATGAAGAAGCCTATCTGTTGGCCTGCTTGCTAGAGGCCGCCGATCGGATCGCGAACACGGCGGGAACCTATTACGCCTACCTGAAGCATTTCTACCGCAAAGCGCTCAAGCCCTTGCAGATGATACCTATACCGATCTCTAGCAACTCCCGGCGCAATTGCGCGAACCAGGCCGACGCATCTGCGCTTCTTGAGAGAGTACGCACTGATGTTGTGTACCTGGACCCCCCGTATAACGACCGCGACTACGGATCGTACTATCATTTGCCCGAGGCTCTAGCGCGGCGAGCTTATCCAAAACCCAAGGGTGTAAGCGGGATGAGTGCTTTGCCAAGCCCGCGATCCGCGTTCTGTCGCGCCGAGACCGCCTACCAGGCGTTCGAAAACCTGGTGTCAGAGGTGCAGTGCCGATGTTTAGCCGTTCACTATTCAACCGACGGACTAATTAGCCATCGGGATATCTTACGGGCTCTGAGAGGGCGGGGGCGGACAAGGTATGTGACCTGGTCGGTGCGAAAATACGTCAGCAGGCCTGGCGCAGAGCATACGACTTCCACATCTGCCAGTCGGCTTTACATCTGCCGGATCGCTTAAAGAGACCACGTCTCTGCTTGTGTTCGATGCGGACAATCGGGTTGTGAGGACAGAGGTCAATGGGTTCAGACCAGGGTCTCAGAGAGTGCCTCGGCCGGGCAGACTGCTTCTTTGTGTTCGACCGACGCGAGAGGCAGATCAAGCACCTCCGCGTGATCAAAGGAGACCTGCCCATCGCCGCAATCGAGCGCTTGGAGAGCCCGATTGGGGGTAGCGTCTGGGTTTGCGCGGTCACCGATTGTGCGGGCCTCTCGGGGAGGTCCTTGGTTTTAGGAAAAACTCGGTACACCCGGCTTCTCGATCGTTTCTTTCTCCCCGATGTACCGGACCCACGAGTCTCTGTGGCTCTCTTTGAACTGTGCGCGAGCGTATACGACGACATCATTGAGCGCCAGCGAAACATCGGTACTATTAGGAGGCTTTTTGAACTCGCTGCCTACCATGTGGCACGCCCAAACATGAAAGTCCTGGACTTCGGGTGCGGAACTGGACTCGCTTCAGATGTCTTGTCGGTCGCGAGCCTTGGGCCGATAAGAGCAATGGAGCTCTACGGTACAGATGCCTCACCAGCAATGCTGGAGCACGCCAAGAGGCGTGGCATGAACACACTAAGCCTAGGGGAGTGGATCTCCCTCGATGGTGAATGCTTTAACGTCATACTTGCCGCATACGTGCTGCATTACGGTGTCTCCGATCGCGACATCCGGACGATCTGCCGCC
>JBEKHU010000786.1:0-7631 GCA_050012115.1 Bryobacteraceae bacterium
ACTCCGAGCAGGTCGGATGGTAACGGCAGGCGGACGGCAACAGCGGAGAAATCCAGCGCTTGTAGGCGGCCAGGAGGGCGAGAACTACCCGTTGCATCGTTCGAATACCCGCTCCACTTCGCTGTCCAGGACCTCTTGCGGAGCGTCCAGGGCGGGACGCCGGAGGTTCCACACAATGCGCCATTCAGGGCCCAGCCGGGCCAGCCTGCGCCTCACCGTCTCCCTCAAGCGGCGCCGCATCCGATTCCTCTTGACGGCCTTGCCCAGCGCTCGCGGCGCGGTAAAGCCGGTTTTCGGTCCGTCCGCTTCAGCTGCCTTCCAACAAAAGGCCACGAACGTCCGGCAAACCACTTTGAAACCCAGGTCGTAAACCTGTCGGAAATCCGGCGGGCGGAGCAAGCGTCGCGCTTTGGGGAAACGCTGGGCCCGCGGAGAAAACTCGGGAGTGCTACTGGTTGGCGTAACGGACAGCCCGCTCGTCGCTGACGGATAGCTTGTGACGGCCGGCGGCGCGACGACGCGCCAGCACAGCACGGCCGTTCTTGGTCTTCATCCGCGCGCGGAAACCATGCGTCTTGGCGCGGTGGCGATTGTTCGGCTGATATGTTCTCTTCGTCGGCATCTCGTGTCCTTTGGATGGCCCACTCGCCCTGCCGGACAGAGTGCGGGCACAATACTAGTGCAGCCCCGCCTGCCAGCAAGCAGGGCAAACTCCAATATAGCGATGACACTACGCCCCCGTCAAACGCGCTTGATCGATGCCTCGCCACGGCAATTCGTTGATCCTTCTCACTGAAATACGCATCTATTGGCTCGTATGGCACTCAAAGAAGGCTCCAAAGCGCCGGATTTTACTCTGGCCACCGACTCCGATGGACAACTGAAGCTCTCATCGCTTCTGGGTAAGAACGTGGTTTTGTACTTCTATCCCAAGGCCGATACGCCGGGTTGCACCCGGGAGGCGTGCAGTTTCCGCGACGATTTCCCGCGCATCGAGGCCGCCGCAGCGGTCGTTCTCGGCGTTTCTCCCGACAAACCGCCGGCCCTGGCGAAGTTCAAGACCAAATACGCCCTGCCGTTCACCCTGCTCGCCGACCCCGAACACGCGGTCGCCGAAAAGTACGGCGTTTGGGTCGAGAAGTCCATGTACGGCCGAGAGTATATGGGCATCGAGCGCACCACTTTCATCATCGGGAAGGACGGCAAGATCGCCCGGATCTTTCCCAAGGTGAAAGTCGACGGCCACAGCGCCGAGGTGCTGGCCGCCTTGGCCGCGCTCTGACAGCCAGCGGCGCAAGGACGATCGCATCGCACGAAAAAACTGGTACCCTGGCACCGCGCGGGCTCATGCTGCCCGACCGGAGGTTGATTATGCCCTGCTTGGTCGTGTTCGTCATTCTGGCGTTTCCGCGCGCCGCGCTCGCGTTGATGTGGTTCTTCTCGACCTACCTGCAGCGCGCCTTCCACGGTGGTGTGGTATTGCCACTGCTCGGCTTCATTTTCCTGCCCCTCACCACGATCGTCTACGCCTGGGAGATTAACAGTCGCATGCCGACGTCGGGAATCAATCTACTGTGGCTGCTGATCGCTGTGATCATTGATCTCGGCGGGTTAGGTG
Organism: Bryobacteraceae bacterium; assembly: GCA_050012115.1. GTDB lineage: Bacteria > Acidobacteriota > Terriglobia > Bryobacterales > Bryobacteraceae > CAIVVT01. Next base: position 1,619 of record JBEKHU010000786.1, read on the forward strand.
GCGGCGCGCATCGTCACTCGCGGCGTTGAGTCGCGATTCCGACAGCCATCGGCGGGAGTCTGCTGGCGGCTCGCCTTCGCGTTGATGCTACTCTGCGGCAATTGACGGCAGGATGAACTCCTCAATCAGCGCGAAGTGCTGGGGGTACTCTGGCTGCTTCCAGTCCGAGGTGCACAGTACAACCAGATCCGCTTTCGGGATCACCATCAGGTACTGACCGCCGTATCCCCTGGCATAGAATGCCTCATACCCGGCAATGCTGGCGATCCACCACATGTAGCCATAACGTGCAGGCTCGCCGAAGAACTCGCCTCTGTTTTGGACCTTGACGGACTCCGCTACGTACGCGGGTGAGATCAGTTCGGTGCCGCGCCAGTTGCCGCGCCTGAGGTACAATTCGCCGAGCTTCAAAATATCGCGGGAACGCCACAATCCACTCAGCCCTCCGGACTGCAGGCCAGTCTTGTCCGCATACCAGACGACGCGTCCCATGCCCAGGGGACGGAACAGCTCCGTCTCGGCAAATGCGAGCACAGATTCTCCAGTCGCTTTCCGCAGCACCCCACCCACCAGGTGGGCAGCGGGGCTGCTGTACTTGAAACCCTGGCCCGGTGCATACAGCAGCCGCTGCCGCAGAATCTCAGCAATTGGATTATCGAGCTCCTTATCGAAGCTCAATCGCATTTCATCGATTCCAGATGCCATCGTGAGTACGTGCCTGATGGTGATATCTCTCACCTTCGGGTCTGTGATCCCACCCCGGTACTCCGGGAAATAGTCCAGGATCTTGTTTTCCAGCGAGGTGATGAGCCCCTTCTTGAGAGCGATCCCAACCAACGCGGACGAGACACTTTTCGTCATGGACTGGATGTTTTGTAGTCCGTCCCGTGAAGCGTCGCCGTAGTATCTTTCAAACACCAGGCTCCCGTGCCGCGCCACCAGCAGGCTCCGAACGTGTGGCAGTTGCGCCTGGACGTGTGCATCCAACTCGGCCAGTCTCCCTGCCTGCAGTCCCTCCCGGGACGGCGTTGAAATCGGCCAGTCCTCTCCCTCTCCGGACAGCGGAACCGCGGAGCTGATTAGGAGAGCAAGTTCGAAAAGAAGCAACTGGCGCACGGGATCGTCCCCTCCAACGACCCAATTCAATCACGCCCCACAACCTGGGACAAGGCCGCAGCGCCGAGCCGGTTCGTCGCCCACGTCGGCGGACTTGGATGACCCTTCACCCAGTCCGAATTCGCAGCGGCTTGACACCCGGGTTTATGCTCGAAGTAGCCGACTGCCTGCACGGCGCGCCGGCCCGATCTTTGACAACAGCAAATGTTCAGCGAAAATTAACCAAAGATAGCCTACGCAAGTCAATCATTCTAAAAAGAAAACTCGACAATTGGCGGAATTATGCACTTGACATACCCACGTTTTCATGAGACGATAAATCATGTCTGGAATCATTGCTCCCCAATATCATGACGAAGACGCGGCGCGTGAGCACCTTGAGGGTATTCTCTGGCCGGACGGCCCGGTTTGCCCGCACTGTGGCCTAGTCGGTGAAGCATACAAGCTCAATGGCGTCACCACGCGCAAAGGCCTCTACAAATGCGCCGGTTGCCGTGAGCCGTTCACCGTCACCGTGGGAACGATCTTCGAGGATTCCCACATTCCGCTCCACAAGTGGCTGCTAGCGGTTCACCTGATGTGCTCTTCCAAAAAGGGCATCAGCGCACATCAGCTCTGGCGCAATCTGTGGGGCGTCGATAAGGACGGCAAGCAATCAGGCTCTTACCGCACGGCATGGTTCATGGCACACCGCATTCGCTGGGCGCTGACTCAGGAGCCATTAGCTAGCAAACTGGCGGGTATTGTCGAAGTTGACGAAACGTACGTCGGTGGCAAGGCCCACGTCGGAGAATACTTGCCATCTCATAGCGGGCCCGGGCGCAAGAGCCGAAAGGCGCGGCCGTCCGTGGTTGCCAACAAAGCGCCCGTGGTCTCCCTGCTTCAACGCGAAGGCGACGTGCGGTCTTTCCATATCGCGAACGTCACCGGCGTTAGGCTCAAGTCGGTTATGAAGGAAATGATCGCCGCCAGCGCGCACGTGATGACAGACGAATCCACGATGTACAGACGGGCCGATCGATACTTCCCAAGGCATAGCAGCGTGAATCACTCGCGCAAGGAATACTCGCGGCGCGAAGGTGGCCTGACGATCACGACCAACACGGTTGAGGGGTATTTCAGCATCCTCAAGCGCGGCGTGTATGGCACATTCCACCACGTCAGCCGGGCGCACCTTTTTCGCTACTTGAGCGAGTTTGACTTCAGGTACAACGCCCGTAAGCTGCCGGATCAAGAGCGCACGATTCTAGTGCTCAAGGGCGCACGCGGCAAGCGGCTGATGCTGAAGCAACCAAAGGGCAGTTAAGGCTGCGGGGGCGCGCTGGGGGAAGAAGCCGTAAGGACCGTACGTCTATGATTGAGGAGCTGAAAACAGAAGGTGCCTGATTCCAGAGTCAATCTCGGTTGCCAGCTTGACTGGCTGCTCTAGGTTAATCAACTCAAATTTGCCAGTAGATATTTTATAGATAGCAATATCCAATCCATCAATTGCTAGTGTGTCAATATCATGTGCCGCACTAATTGTGTATGCTGCCATGGAGCAAAGTTGGTCAACGCTCATCTTGCTAGAATAATAGCGAACGGGGATAAACCCTGCCAGATTGTATGTCTGCCCTGCAATTATTGGGCTTGTGTGATTAGGCTCAGTGATCTCAAAAAAAGCAGATGGCATTATTTTAGCACGGAAGATCGTTGAATCAATGCCTGTTGCAAGTGTAATGTATGCGTCGTTTCTGACGAGGTGCGGGAATTTAACAAATGAATCATTGGCGGCTTGTTTCAAGGCGCGTTTAATGGCGCCATGCGATAAATCTTCTTCGTTTTCTAAGAGATTTCCAAGACTGGCGCTTGCGATACGCCCCAATGATCCCCCATCGAACATCCAGGCTAATTTATGGCTAGAATGAACCCGAATCTTGGATATATTGTTTTGATTAATTCCATGACCATGAATTGTCGGATCTCCCGCGGTGGTCAATTCACGTTGATCGCTCGCCAAGACGATCCCATCACACCCGTACAGGGCAAGCTGGTAGGTCATCAATCGGCCTCCTAGTGGATCTTGATCCCCCACGATGCTATCACTGGGGTCTAATGGCGGATCGGGGTAGGGGGGGGCGTAAGAATTCATTGTGTACCTTTCCGCCAGTGTGCTATGCTGGCTGTTGGGTACACGTTCCCCCTCCCATAGCGGCTTAGGCTCTACGGTCTGGTTCACCGCGCGGCTCGAAGCTATGCGAGAGATAGGTTTTCTGCCACTTCAAGCGTAAGGCAAATGTGTGCCCGAGCGCAACCCCCCGACCTGCGGTAGCATGACAAACGGGCCTTCGACTCCTGAAACGAGGGCTCCAGGCACGAGGTCTCTATATGCGTTCGGTCGCAGATTCGCCGGCCAAATGGGCCATCATCCCCCCACTGTTCGCCATTCTGTGTTTGGGACTATGCCAGTGCGCCCTGCCATCGCGCCTTGTCGTCAGTGAGTCAACCGAACCGTTCCACATCAAAACGAACGAGACGCTTGGAATTAGGCTCGGGATGAGCCTAGCCGATTATAAGCACCAGCGAAAGCACTACGACGATGAGTGTGCGAAAGAAGACGCTGATGCCGCCGTGAATTGTTTTGTGAACGTCGGGTTAGACAAGAGCGCAAACCATAGCAAGCCAGCCCTGACCGTTGGAGGTGTTGAAGTTGACTTTTACTATCTTACGTTTTATGAAGGCAAGCTAATTGATGTAGAGTATTGGCTATCGCCATTGTCATTAGACCTTAATCCATTAAAATTGGCGCTTCAAGAAAAGTTTGGAACACCACGGACAATAAGGAGCGATATAATAGACTGGCAGGATTGGAAGAATTCAGTCTCTTCTCTATCACTACATGGATCAGCGCACGGTGGCTCGGTCACAATTCTTGCAATGAGACTCGACAAGGAATATGACGACTGGCGGGCGCGGTTACATAAGCGCGAGAACGACCAAGCCAAGAAAGGTATTTGAGGGGCGCTTGGGGCCTGAACCGCGTGCTAAACTGATCATGTAAGGTGCGGTGGACGGGAGTCGAACCCGCAAGGGAGCATCCCGCTTGACACGGACTCCCAACCGAGACCCAGGCCCGGCGCGTTTGCCTATTCCGCCACCACCGCCAGAGCAGGGCCGCCGCAAGACGGCCCTGCTGGTCCCTCCAGAAACGCTGGAGCATTCCCGCTCCGGTGGCCCACGGTTCTTGATCTTCATGAACCAATGTTTGCGCAAACCATTATGGATCAACAGGGTGGAACGAGGGCGTCTTCTCTTCGTTTACTAGGCGTTTGGTAGGCGTTCACTAGGCGTATTTGAAATAACTATCTTTCTTTCCAATATTTTAGAGAACACCCGCTCGTACGCTCCAATACTTCTTAGGGAGGCCTTCATTTCCCCCCGGATATGACGTCCGACGGTGGTTGCATCCAGGCCCGCTTGCTCTGCTAATTCTTCGACTGTGAGGCGGCAGTCTTCACGGAATCGGTTGACTTGTTGCCCCACGGTTTCCATATTGCCCACCCCTACGGGTTTTACCGACGAATCGCTCTTCGGGGTGGGGCGTGGCGATTCTATAGGCGGCGCCGGTGGCTCCGGATGGTGAACGACCGCCTGCGGGATGGGCGCGTACAGAATATTCTTAACCATCTCCTCGAAGCGTGCATTGTCGGCGTCCTCCGGTATAAACTGTTCACAGTAATCCGCTGCCGCCTCACATACCCGTAGGATTCCGCTTTCTGGCTCATCCGGTTCCGAGTATCCCAATAGAAAGAACTCTCTCTTAAATGTGTGCGGCTCTTCCCTTAGCACATTTAGGAAGTCCTGCCACGTTGTGCCCCGGGACGTCTTCTTGACAGCCTGTTCGGACAGAACCTCGAAACGTCGGAGGGTGCTATCGGACGGAGCCCCAACGAGTGTCCATGTCGAAGCGGAATCGCTCCATCGCGCCCAGACTCCGTCCTTGTCGCTCGGCTGTAGTCCCCGGAACCTCTCACACAACTCTTTCCAAGTGGGCAGTGGCAAAGCCTCTGACAGCACATTCTATCGCGCTATCGGCCGACTAATCGTCGCCCGAGGCAACTTGTGGTAATGTCGCAGTAGGGACTATGGCAAAACCAGGCAGTAACGTCCACATCCCGCTACCCGAAGCCGAAGCGCTCCGGCTCTTACTGAAGGTCAAGCCGACAACGGATATGCCCCGGCCAGGCGCGCATCCGACGGGCAAGCCGAAGCGCCCTACGGCAAAGCGAGACAAGACGGCGAAGTAAGCCGGCCTGTCACTCTTCCAGCCTACTCCTGCACGTTGGGTATCTCAAGTGCATAATTCCGACAATTGGCTTTGCTCCTTCAGATTCATTCTTTTGCTCTCTCGCCGGGCCCGCCACACCCGCGCGGTCACAACCATTTGGGAGCAGGCGGCGCCAGTCCCGGTGACGCGCCGTCCGAAACGCCCGTCGCGGGACAAACCGTCGGCCGGCGGTCGAGGTTGAACTTGCCCTCGGCGGTGGCATATACTCCCCCACAGCCTCTCTGGAGTTCTACGCCTGCTATGAACGTCCCTTCGCGCCGAACCTTCTTGACCGTCGCGTCCGCCGCCTCCTACATGCGCGTCCTTGGCGCCAACGACCGCGTGCAGGTCGGCTTCATCGGCTGCGGCCTGATTGGGCTGCGCCACATCGCCGACTTCAAGCAACTGCCCGATGCTGAGCTGACGGCGGTGTGCGACGTGTACCGCCCGCGCGTCGAATTCGCCCAGGCTCAGTGTGGCTCTAACCCCAAGGACTACTCGGACTTCCGTCGGCTCCTCGAAGACCGCAACGTCCAGGCCGTGGTCGTCTCCACCCCCGACCACTGGCATGCGCTGAATACCGTCTTGGCC
>JBEKHU010000787.1:0-3051 GCA_050012115.1 Bryobacteraceae bacterium
TTCACCGGCAGGTGGAGGATGTGAGGGTCGCGAACCTGAATGGCGCGATCCATCCACTGGAACGCGTTATCGACTTCGCCCAGGCCCATGTAAACCCAAGCGCGGTAGATCGGCGACACATAGGTCGCAGCGCCGGCCTCCTCGATCAGCTCAAGCATGCGGCGCGCCTCCGCCGTTCGTCCGGCCCAGCCGTAGACCATTCCGAGCCCGGCGGAAAGCATGGGAATCCGGCCGAACAGGCGTACTGCACCCTCGCACTGCGTTATGGCCGCTTCGAATCGGCCCTGCAAAGCGGCGATGATGCCGCCGACCCATTGGGCGAAGGGGTTCGTGCTCCCCAGTTCGAGAGTGGTCCGGATACTGGCCTCCGCTTGGTCGTACTGGCGCCGGAAAAACAGCATCAGGGCCCTCAAGAAATGAGCGTCGGGTGAGAGGGGATCCAATTCCAGGGCGAAAAGGACTTCCTTTTCGGCTTCCTCCAGTCTCATGGTCGGGGCCAGCACTGACGCTACATGCGCCCGAAGGATCGCAGGCGATCCAGGGTCGCACGCCAGCGCCCGCCGAAACGCACTCTCGGCTCCCGGCCAATCGAAATCGAAGAGTGCGCGATGGATGCCCAGGGCGGCATGTGCTTCACCCAGACCATCGTCCCACTGGAGCGCCTTCTCAACCTCTAGGCGGACTTCCGCAGCCACTTGCTGTGGAGGGACAAGCCCCAGCACTGCCATATCGAGGAGGTGTTGCCCGATAGCCAGGTGCGCGGCCCCGAAATCCGGGTCCAGGGCGATGGCGCGAGAGAAACACTCGCCTGCTGTGGTGACATCCTGCAGCGTTCGACGATTGAACTGGTAGTAGCGCCCTCTTAGCCAAGATTGGTAGGCTTCCGCATTCGGCCTTTTTCCCCGCGGCGCCTGGGGTTTGACTTTAAGCTCCAACGCGGCCGCAATGCATGCGGCGATTTCATCCTGCACGGCAAACAGGTCGGTCAGTTCGCGGTCATAGTGGTCAGCCCAGATGTGGTGGCCCTCCGAGCTACTCACCAACTGGGCGGAAACGCGGACGCGGCCACCCTCCCGTTGCACGCTGCCTTCCAGCAACGTAGCGACTCCAAGCTTGGCGCCAATCTCGCGCACATCTCGCTCTTCCCCGCGGAAGGCAAACGAGGAAGTGCGGGCTGTAACGCGCAAGCCTTCCACGTGCGCAAGCGCGGTAATGATCTCGTCCGCTAACCCGTCGCTGAAGTACTCGTTCTCCTTTTCGGCACTCAGGTTGACGAAGGGCAAGACGGCGATCGAAGCGCCAGCCGCAGCCGATGAAGAAAACTGGACCGCAGGTTGGCTCCTCTTTTCCTCTTCGTGGATTTCACGGCTTCTGCGCCACAATTCGAGTTCGGACTTCATCGCGTAGACCGCCGATTTCGGCCCGCCGGGCAGACGATGTACGGGCAAGCCGCAGGTGTGCTCCCAGCGCATCACCGTGCGCACGTCGCGCTTCAGATAGGCGGCGATCTCTTTCCAGGAATCTGCTACGTCAGTGGAGGGTACCGAAGAGCGCGAGGGCATGCCAGGAATCTCCGGAAGCGGACTTCGCTACACAGAGCCAATTGACCGTCTCGATACTAGCAGGTAGGGCAATTCAGGGCAAGATGCGTCAGCCGTGAACGTGACGTGTCTTGCCCGTTGGCGCAGAGCCGCCCAGTGCATAAGCTTCCAAGCAGAGGAGAAAGATATGCGATATCACTTCAGCCGTTTCGCCGGCCTTATGATCGCTTCGCTAGCGGGAAGTTACGCGCTGGCCCAATCGGACGTTTGCAACCAGCGTACTGTCGTCGGTACATACGCGCTGTCAGTCCAAGGAACCACACTGATAATGCTACCTGGCGTGGCACAGCCCTTCGCCGCTCCCTTCGCGTCGCTCTCCATCGCCTCGATTGATTCAGCGGGCACCATATCCGGCCACGGTTATGGTGCCTTCAACGGTCAAGTCGCGCCAGCACCCTTTAACGGCACGATCCAGGTCAATCCGGATTGCACCGCTATCAGCAAACCCAGCGCCGGCATCGCCGCCACCGACGTGATTTTGGAAGGAGGCGATGAATTCAAGGGGCTCCTGACCCATTTCCCCATGGGGAACCCAGTCTTGCAGGGTCGGGCAAAGCGAATCTCCCGCGCGCTGGACGCCACTAGGTCAGCGCACTGTTCAGCGGCCAAAGTGCACGGCACCTACGCCGTCACGTACCAGGGGGACTATTTGGTGCCACCGCCCGGCGGACCGCTGCTGTTCCCCGTGCCGGCCCTTATGATCGGCCTCGCTTCCATCGATCGTCAGGGCCAGGTCAGCGGTCGTGGGACGGCGTCGCTGGCTGGCCAAGCCACGGAGTTCGAGATCGTAAGTGGGAACATCGATGTGCAGTCCGACTGCACTGCCACCGTCCAGATGAGCGTCAAATCGGGGAACCTCGTGGATGAGGGCAAGATCTGGATGGTGATTCTCGAAGGGGGTGACGAACTCTGGGCCATCCAGACCGAGAGTCATGTGGCGAAACCGGTCCTTGCCGGGATCTGGAAGCGCGTCTCTGAATGGTAGGCAGGTCCGGACCGGGCCGCGCTTCACGGCGACATGAAATGACCCTGAACGGGTTTCGGTCAGATTCAGCTAGGACCAGGTCGCTCCAGGTCTGGAGTCTTCACGAGGCAGCGCGCTCATCCGCCCGGCCACGGCCAACGACCGCGTGCGATTGCTCGTGGCAAGTCGCCATAATGTTCGCGAATCTTCGGCGGCGTAACGCGCCGATCTTTCCATGGAACTGGCCCACTTCGCAGATTCTTAAGGTTACCGGGCCGCTTAGCCGGTGCCCTCCAGCGTTCTCCGCCGCGGCCGATTGCGAGCGGCCACTTGGCCGCGTAGTCGGCGTTCTGGATAGGTGTTTGGAACGGTAAACGTTAGTGCTGTATCGGGAGCGGCCCGGCGCGATTGTCTCTCGGGGATGGGCGAGCGTGGATCGCCGGGTCGCTTTCGATACAGCCGTTTGAAGGAAGCCGTCTTGGAACG
>JBEKHU010000788.1:0-2962 GCA_050012115.1 Bryobacteraceae bacterium
CATCTCCCAGTCGTTCCACACAACACTATCAAAGTGCTCCACTGGCTTCTCCTGCCAGGCGGCAGTGCAGGGGAGAACCACCGCAACCATTAGACGTGCCGCCAGGCCGGTTTCATTGTTGGCCCGGCGCGTCCCCCTCTGCGCGATTGCACCACTCAGCGGCCGACTGCCTGCGGCGCAAGCCATGCCAGCCTCCGGCTCGGAGGAGCGCGGCGGCGCCCGCTGCGTTTTGGCGCTGCCGGAGAACATTGGTTCCCTGCTCGATGCCGGTCTGCAGTGTGCTATTGGACAGTCCAACTTCCCATGACGACCCAATTGGGAGGGGCTAGACCCACCGAGCTGACCGGATAGGCATACACCGTCTTTTTCGCGCTCCCAGTAGTCTTGAAGGCCGGCTTGAATTGGAGGCTGACTGTCATGGTTAGGTTGTTGCCGGATGTCTTGACAGACGAGCCGCTTCCAGTCAGCGTGCACTGTGAGTTGGAGATGCTCGAATTCGCCCCGGGTGCCAGGTAAGCGACGTAATTGCTGCCGGCGTCGTTAAGCAAGCCGAATTGTTTCTGCTGACTGATGTAGACAACCACGCAGGCCGAGCTCAAGCTTGAGGAGGAGAAAATGAGTTCCGTGGTTGACAGGTCGGTGGCTCCGGCCGAGTCAGCGGCTATCAGGGCAAAGGTCTGTGTTGAGCCCTGCCCGGATGCTGGAGAAAGGGATACTACGGTGGGCGGGGTTGGGATCTTCCAGGTTCCCATCGCAACTATCCCGCTCGAAGGACCCTGGCCCGCTGCGTTTGCTGCGGTGGCGTAGATACTCTTCGTCGGGCTGGTTCCGACACTCGCGAAAGTGGTGTTGAAACGGAGATTGGCGGTCATGGTCAGCGAGTTGCCCGAGGTCTGGATCGACGACCCGCTGCCGTTGAGAGTGCACTGCGAATTGGAGATGCTGCCGGATTGTCCAGGCGTGACGTACCCGGCAATTCCAGTGCCCGCGTCGTTGGTTAGTCCCAGAGTCTTCTGCTGAGAGTTGTACGTGACGGCACAGACTTTGCTCAAGCTGGTGGAATTCGCAAAAAACAGCTGAACGGAAGCTAGATCACTCGCGCCGGCGGGATCCGAGACAGTCAGAGCGAAGGTCTGCGACACGCCTTGCCCGGATGAAGGTGATAAGGAGACAAGGGTGGGCACGCCTGACTTGGGGATTGTCCAGGTTCCTATCGGAGCTGTGCCGCCTGTAGGACCTTGGCCAGCCGAATTCACAGGATTAGCGTAGATAGTCTTTGTCGTGCCGGCTCCTACGCTGGCAAAAGCCGCGCTGAACTGCAGGCTCACGGTCATGACCAGCGAATTGCCCGAGATCTGGATCGACGACCCGCTGCCGTTGAGGGTGCATTGAGAGTTGGAGACGCTCCCGGTCTGCCCAGGCGTGACGTAGCCCGCGTAACCGGTGCCAGCGTCGTTGGCCAGGCCGATGTTCTTCAGCTGAGTAATGTACGAGACTGCGCAGGCGCTACTGGCACTGGTGGAGTTTGCGAACAGCAGTAGCACCGAGGCCAGGTCGTTCGCGCCGGCGGCATCCGAAGCGGTCAGGACAAAGGTCTGCGATGTGCCTTGCCCGGATGAAGGTGATAGCGAGACGATGGCGGGCAAACCCGCCTGTGGGATCGTCCAGGTCCCCTTCGCAACCATCCCCCCGGATGGACCCTGGCCAGCCGAATTCACAGGATTGGCGTAGATACTCTTTGCCGCACCGGTTCCAACGCTGGCGAAAGTCGCGCTGAACTGGAGGCTCACGGTCATGGTCAGCGAATTGCCCGAGCTTTGGATCGACGACCCGCTGCCATTGAGGGTGCACTGGGAGTTGGAGACGCTGCCTGCCTGTCCAGGTGTGACATAACCCGCGTAACCTGTGCCGGCGTCGTTGGTTAGCCCGAGGGTCTTCTGTTGTGAGTTGTACGTGACGGCGCAGGCGCTGTTCAGGCTGGTGGAATTCGCAAACAGCAGTAGAACGGAGGCCAGATCGTTCGCACCTGCCAGATCGGAGACGGTGAGGGCAAAAGTCTGCGACGAGCCTTGTCCGGATGTCGGAGTTAAGGACACGACGGTTGGCGGTGTTGGGATCGTCCAGGTCCCGATCGCGACCATGCCCCCGGTCGGGCCTTGGCCTGCCGAATTCACAGGATTGGCGTAAACGGTCTTTGCTGCACTGGTCCCAATGCTGGCGAATGCCGCGTTGAACTGCAGACTGACGGTCATGATCAGCGAATTGCCAGCGGTCTGGATCGACGACCCGCTGCCAGAAAGTGTGCATTGGGAGTTGGAGACGCTGCCTGCCTGGCCAGGCGTGACGTAGCCCGCATAACCAGCGCCCGCGTCGCTGGTCAATCCGAGGGTCTTCTGTTGGGAGATGTACGTGACCGCGCAGGCGCTGCTCAAGCTCGTGGAGTTCGCAAACAGCAACTGGACGGTGGCGAGATCGCTCGCGCTGGCGGGATCCGAGACAGTCAGGGCGAAGGCCTGCGACAAGCCTTGCCCGGATGGTGGCGATAGGGAGACGACAGTCGGCAAGCCTGGCTTTGGGATTGTCCAGGTCCCCATCGCGACCACGCCGCCGGAGGGACCCTGGCCCGCCGAATTGACCGGATTGGCGTAGATAGTCTTTGCCGCGCCGGTCCCAGCATTGGCGAAGGCCGCGTTGAATTGCAGACTGACGGTCATGATCAGCGTATTGCCCGAGGTCTGGATCGACGACCCGCTGCCAGAGAGGGTGCATTGGGAGTTGGAGATGCTGCCTGCCTGTCCAGGCGTGACATAACCCGCGGAACCGGTGCCGGCGTCGTTGGCTAATCCGAGAGTCTTCTGTTGAGCGACGTACGTGACGGCACAGGCGCTGTTCGGACTGGTGGAATTGGCGAACAGCAGCAGAACCGAGGCCAGATCGTTCGCCCCGGCGGAATCCGAAACGG
>JBEKHU010000789.1:0-2855 GCA_050012115.1 Bryobacteraceae bacterium
CCCTTCCTCGATCTTGTGGTTGTACTCGAAACCCTTGACGACCATGAAGGTCGCGGCGCAGGCGAGGGTCAGGATCAAGAACAGGATCAGGAGCTTGCGTTTCGAGGTCTGGGCCGACCAAACGGCCAGCACCATAGTGAAGCTCGATACCAGCAGCACGATGGTGTTCAGGGTGCCGAGGGGGCGGCTGAGGTGATGATGCGCCTGCATGAAGGCCTCGGAGTGCTTGGCATGCATGATCGCGTAGCCGACGAACAGGCCGCCGAACAGGAGCACTTCGGTGACCAGGAAGAGCCACATGCCGATCTTCGAGGCATCGAATTGCTGCCCCATCCCGTGAAAGTGATGCTGCAGGAATGGCGAATGTTCAGGTTCGGCGTGGACTGTCGTTGTTACTTCACTCATCGTGGACTTCTCTCAGGTATCAGGTCGTGTGGTCTCGGGTTCGCTCAGTCCTCGTGCCTGTCGGCGCCGAGCGGCATCGGCACCGGGCGGTAGTCATAGGGACCATGCTGCGGCAGGGGCTGGCCCTCAAAGTTGTGCGTCGGCGGCGGCGAGGAGGTCATCCATTCGAGCGTCTTGCCGCCCCACGGGTTGTCGACCATGCACTTGGGCCGGCGCAGCGACGCGAGCAGGCCGGCCAGAGCGAGAAACAGTCCCGCGGCCAGAATCCAACTGCCAATGGTGGAGGCGACGTGCAACGCCTGGAACTGCGGGAGATAGTTGAAATACCGGCGCGGCATGCCACGGCTGCCCAGAACAAACTGGGGAATGAATGTTGCATTGAAGCCGACAAAGGTCAGAACGCAGCCGATGCGCGCCAGAGTTTCGTCGTACATGCGGCCGTACATCTTCGGCCACCAGTAGTGCAAACCGGCCAGCAGCGCGAACAGGTTGGAGCCCGCCATCACGAAATGGAAGTGCGCCACAACGAAGTACGTGTCGTGCAAATGGACGTCGGTGGCCAGGGACGCAAGAAACATACCCGTCAGACCGCCGATGGTGAACAGGAGCAGGAACGAGATGGCATAAAGCATCGGCGCACGCAGCTCGATGGAACCTTCCCACATGGTGGCTATCCAGTTGAACACTTTGATTGCCGACGGAATCGCGATAAAAAAGGTCAGAAACGAAAAGATCGCGCCGGCATAAGTGCTCATTCCGGCGACAAACATATGATGCGCCCAAACCAGGAAGCCGAGTAATGCGATCGCCACGGAGCTGAACGCGATAGCTTTGTAGCCGAAGATCGTCTTGTGGGAGAAAGTAGGGATGACTTCGGACATGACAGCCATGGCCGGCAGGATCATGATGTAAACGGCCGGGTGCGAGTAGAACCAGAAGAAGTGCTGGAACAACACCGGGTCACCGCCGAGCTGTGGATCGAAGATACCCACGTGAAACACCCGTTCCATCACCAGGAGCAGCAGAGTGATGCCGAGCACCGGCGTGGCCAGGATCTGGATCAGCGCAGTTGAGTACATGCCCCAGCAGAACAGCGGCATGTCGAACCAGCCCATGCCGGGCGCGCGCAGCTTATGCACGGTAGCGATGAAATTGACTCCTGTGAAGATAGACGAAAAGCCAAGAACGAACGCGGCGAGAACCATCAAAGTCACACCGCCGCCAGTGGTCGTGCTGTAGGGAGTGTAAAAGGTCCAACCAGTGTCGACGCCGCCCATGAAGAGCGTGCCAAGTGCCATCAGGGCACCGGTCCAATAGAGGTAGAGACTCATCAGGTTGAGCCGTGGGAAGGCGACATCTTTCGCGCCGAGAAGCAGCGGCAAGGCGAAGTTACCAAGCGCGGCGGGGATCGCCGGGATGATGACCAGGAACACCATGATGGCGCCGTGCAGGGTGAACACGCGGTTGTACTGCTCCGCGTCCATAATGGTCCTGCCGGGCGTCAGGTGCTCGAGACGGATCAACATGGCGAACAGGCCGCCCACGATCATGAAGAAAGTGATCGACCAGAGGTACATGAGGCCGATCCGCTTGTGGTCGACGGTGGTCAGCCAGCTCTTGAGGCCAGGCGGATGGTCGAGATAGTCGCCATGTTGATGAGCCGTGTGGCCAGTGGTTGTCGTGGAGAGTGTATCCGCCATTGTTGTAAGTCCCCGCGCTAAGAACGCTTCTATTGCTTCAACGACTTGATGTACTCGATCGCGCCCAGGATCTCGCGTTCGCGCAACAGACCCTGAAAGGTTGGCATGATCGGCTGATAGCCCTGCACGATGACTGCCTGCGGATAGAGAATCGATTCCCGGATGTAGTTCTCGTCGACAAGGTGGCCCTTGCCGTCAGTACCCATGTGAACCTGGCCGTAAATGCCCTTCCAGGACGGACCCTGGCCCCGCGTGCCATCGATGGAGTGGCAAGTCGCACAGCCTTTGTTCTCGTAGACCTGCCGGCCGAGTTCCTGGAGCGGCATCTGCCGGACCTGCTCGTCGCCTTCGCGCAGAAAGGTCTCGTACTGCTCGTCGGTGTCGACGTGGATCTTGGCGAGCATGTCGGAGTGGCCCTTGCCGCAGTATTCCGCGCAGAAGACCTGCTGAACGCCAGGCTCGGTTGCCGTGAACCAGAGTTGGGTGTAGCGACCGGGAATCACGTCACGCTTCAAACGAAAACTCGGGACGAAGAAGCTGTGGATGACATCCTCGGAGTGCATCACCAGCTTCACGGGCTTGTTCAAGGGCACATGCAGGTCATTCAAGGTGCGGGTGCCGTCGGGATACTCGAACTGCCAAACCCACTTCTTCGCGGTCACGACGATTTCCGTAGCATCGTTCGGAGCCACGGCGGCTTTGATGTAACCCTTGAAGCCCCAGAAAAAGATCATCATCACTACGAGTAGG
>JBEKHU010000790.1:0-3963 GCA_050012115.1 Bryobacteraceae bacterium
AGATCAGGTAATTGCCGTCGCTCCACGCCCAGATCACCGGAGCCGGGTACCGCACCGTGCCATATGCCAGCGGCACTGCGTCATTTGGTCTCGCTCTCCCGTCGACCGCCTGGGACCAGTATCTCTGCGCCGCCCCCGAGCTCCTCACCAGCGAAGTGGCGGGCAAGAACTGGAACCCTCCGAACCTCGCGGTCGTCTGGCCGCGCGCGTCCGCATTCCACATGCCTCGGGCCAGGCATTGGTTCTTGCTTCCGTCGCAACTCGCGTAGCACGTCCCGTCACTCTGCAGGTTTCCGCACCCACCCGGCTGGTCCGCGGCGTACCCGCATGGGTAGAAACGGCTGTAGGGGCCCCGAGCCCCTCCGCTGACCGCTTCGGCTCGCTGTGCCTCGTTCTGCGGAAAGGCCCATGGGCATTTCTTTTGGATTCGGACCTGCGGGAGCGCCAGCCGCTGCAGGCTGAATCGGCTCGTAAAGTTCAGCTTCGCCCTCGTGGTCGTGATCTGTTCCGGCGCATCGCCAATTCCCGTGAAGACTGCCTGCGGCGTCGCCATCACTTGCATGCTCTCGGGATCCAGAAACGCGAATCGCACCAGCAACTGGCAACCCTTCAGGTTCTCGCTCTGATGCAGTTGGGTCACGTGCCCGTCGGTGTTTGCCAGCACTAGAGACATCCGATTGCCCCAGTCGGCTCCGTCGTCTGCCAGTAGTCCGATCCCGAATCCTGTGTTCTGCATGACTCGCGGACTGTAAGTTACGCCCTGCCATGCTGCACTGTGCGTGCTCCAACGCTCTACTTGCCCATCCGTCAGCGTGCAATCGTACAGCAGTACTGGAGTCAACAGCTCCTCGACGTACTTGTGCTGGTCAATCGGGACCATTGGCTACTCCTCTGCGCTCGCGATCACCGTGGCCTCGGCGGAGAAGACGCCCGCCTCTGCGCAACTCACCGCCAGTGCATCGTCCTTGAATCTCGTCTTCGTGAACAATCCCTGTCGTCCTTCGGACCTCCTGTATTCGGGCGTATCTGAGCCAAAATCCGCCTGAACGCCGGCCAGTTCCACTTCGCCGCTCGGGGGAATGGCGATCGCGAATGTTACTTGATCGACGTTTCCTCCGGGGATCGCACTGAACTGAAACACCTGCCACTGTGCGTTGAGCGCAGCAGCCCCATCGCGCTCCCGGCCTCACTCCGTGCCGTTACCGCGACACTATAGGGAAATGTTGGATCGCACCCCACGGTCTGGCTCACTAGCCCCTCGGCCGCGCCGGAGTTCACGATTCGCGCTCCTTGCGCCACGCCTGCAATCGGATTGGCGCAGAGCGTGACGGCCAGGCCGTTGCTGACGGTCCAAGTTGCCTGCGTCGGGTCCTCGCTCCACGCCAGGAGGTTCCGCAGCGGATCGCAGAATCGAAAGCAGTGGTACGCGCCCATCATGTCGCGGTGAAAATCCCGCAGCGTTTGGGCTTCGTTCCATGTCAGCCCGGCGAACTTCAGATGCCATTCGTAGAACTCGCCGCTCGGCAGCGTACGTAAGTACCACGTGCCCCCGGGCGTCATCAGCAATTCCTGGGCCGGCTTCCAGACGCGCTGGACTGGCAGTTGCACGCTGACTGCTGTCGCTACCAACGGAAAACTCGCACTCATTGGGGCGCCTCCGCGATCAGGAATTGGATCCCCGTGCGCGCCACGCCGTCGATACGGTCATTGATCGGCGCAACAGCGATCCTGCACGTCGGATAGACTGTCCCGTCCTGTGGGTCCGTGAATGGGAATGCCGCCTGGCTCCTCACCGCGTCTTGCGCGAACGTGAGGAATGCGGCCTTCTCAGTGTCTTGCAGAAGCCGCAAATCAATCGACCACATCCTCCTCTGCGGCATTATTACGTAGCGTTGCTCGGTCCCGTCGGCAAATTGGAATGAGCGCGTCCTGCCTGCGATCGCGCACACGTACGGGTATTGCTGAACCGCGCCTGTCGAAAGTAAGGGCAATGTGCTCATAGGCCATCCTGAAACTCGTTCAGTACGTCCGCGATCCCTCGCGAATCGCTCAGACTGCGGCGCAATGCCGCGACCAGGCCCTGCCGGTCATTCATCAGCGACGCGGCTTCGTTGTTTGTCGGAGCAGCATTGCCGTGCGCCCATGTCGCAACTGGGCCGGTGGGCGACGCCTGCGAACTCGCTGTCCCCATGTCCTTCTGCAGCCGGCGCTGACCTGTTGACTCCTCGGTGAGGCTAGTCCGCCTTTCAACTGCGGCGGCTCGCGACTCTGGTGAGCCGGCGCTTCCTGTCAATCGACCTGCGCTGGCAGACTTGCTGTTGCTGCTCGCCTGCGTCTCGGCATGGGCGATTGACGGAGCTGGTGACCCGAAGCGGTTCAAGCTTCTTTCGGCTTTGACCACCGGCCGCTCGGTCGAACTGGCGCCTCCCGTCAGTCTGCGCACCCAATCCACGCATTCCGAATTACTGGTCGCTACGGTCCGCTTGTCGGCTTGAGCGGAAGGTGGGGCTGAGGCTGGGGCGCCGCTTCCTTTGGCTTCGACGGTGGCGCTTGACGACGCCTCTGGATTGGTGCTCCTCGTTACGCCAAACAGCCCGCTTGCACTCTCATTGATCGTCTGAACTCCTGCCCCCGTCTCCGGAGAAATGACTTCTACGATTTGGAACGGTTCCCGAGTCTGCGCTCGGTATCGCGTCACTTGCGACGTCGAACCCCCGGCCCCGAACAGACCGAGGATCGAATTGAGAACTCCTGCTATGGGGGATAGCACCCAGTTGTTGCCGATCTTGAACCCGGCTGAGCCGCCGGAACTGCTCTTCGACGACCTCGTGATGGCCTCCGCCTGTAATTGCCTTGGGCCACCGCTCGCTCTCTCTCCCTGCGTGAGCGCCTTCGTGCCCGTGCCCCCGCTTTGTGCAATCGGCGATTTGATGTTCGGTGGGCCCACCGCGCTACTGCTGAGACTGGTGGGCCTCAGGAGCTTCCGGATGTAGGTCAGTAGCTCTCGCGACGCCTGTGTGCTCTCTTGCGGATTGTTAGCTTCCACTGTCCACCGCCCTCTCCTCACCTTCCAGAATGGCCATTGCCTCCAGGTCCTTGGCCCACCACTCCGCGGAAGTTGGCACTACTCCTCTGCGCCACATTGCGAACAACTCAACCCATGCCGCCGAATTGCCGCTGATCATACTCACCGGGCATTGCTCGGCGAATATGCCACCCCGGCTCCATACAATCGGCCGGGCTGGCGTCGGTTCGACGCCGGCCCATTTGCAATTGCGCTTTGCCTCCAGCCGTTGCCTCCTGCACGTCTCGCAATCCCACCCGGCCGGAGATTCCTGTTGGAAATGGAACGCGAGTGTCAGTTTTTTCTTTCTTCTTCGTTCAGAAAGCTCTCGTCGGCGATCGCTTTCGCAATCTCGTAGGCTAGGTCTTCTGGGCCGTCTTCCAGCAGACTCTCGACCGTCGCCGGCTCCCCGCCGATGCGCAGTCCCTCGATCTGCACGAGTGCCGCCCGGATAACTCTCTCGTCGATGCGCCCGCGCAGTTCTGCAGTGGCAATCGCGCTTTCGACGCCTTCCTTCGCTGCGTGAAACCTCTGTTCGGCAGCCAGTTCTTTCAGCTCCTGCATCAGCCGGTGCCGCCGCAGCAGCGACATCCTCAGCACTTGGTATCTCACCCCCGGCCGCGTTCGTGACTCGCGCCACACTGCGCTTTCGTAGTGCCCCGGCGCAATCGCAACTCCAGCCGCCGGCGAAACCGCAGGATCAGCCGAACGCAAAGAAAACTTCGTCATCGCCCGCCCCCTGTGCCCTTGAGCTCGAGAAGTTCCACAGCAGCCGCGTTTCTGCGTCGTTAAACTGCGGAATCTGCGGCACGAACGTCTTGATGTACACTGCCGCCATCGCTCCGGCCTGGTCGCCGAGCTGGATCGTCAGCGGGATCGGCGTCTCGGTCTGCGCGGCG
>JBEKHU010000791.1:0-2738 GCA_050012115.1 Bryobacteraceae bacterium
GCGGCCTCGGCGGCGTCGATCAGCCCGAGTTGGACCAATCGCGGGATCTGGTCGCAGTGCCGTTCTGGCACCGGGTCCACGTGCGCTTCGAAGCGCCACCAGCCCGCTGGCCTGCAGCCCGGCAACAGGTCGGTGTTTTCCGGCTTCATCAGCGTGGCCCGGTGCCGCGCCCAGGCCTCGCGTTGCGCCTCGATCGGCGGTTCCGGCTTGCCGCCGCGGAAGGCCGCCGCCAACACGCCGCCAAAGATCAACGTCGCCTCCATGTCGTCGCTGAGTTCCTTCGCCGCGCGGCTTCTCTGCCCGCGTTTCACCAGCATGTTCAATCCCTCCCGCTGCCCAGCGGTGCGCCAGGCGCGATGTCCAAATTCAACTGCTTGATCGCGCGTAACATCCCCATCCGCGCGTCGCGGGCGACCAGGACCATCGGATTCAACTTCGCTTGGCCGAAACGATCCTTGATCATCGGCCCGAACTTCTTCACGATGGCCTGCGCTTTCTCCATCTCGTCGAAAGCCCGCAACGCCGTCTCCAGCAGAAGCAGACCTGCCGGGTCGTCGCCGTTTGTGCTTATTTCATAAGCACTTAGAATGAGTGTCCACCACCGCTTTGCGGCGGGACTCAATGTTTGCGGCGGTCTCAGCGACTTTTTCATAGAGAATTTTCACTCCGTTATCGAAGACGTGGCGCGCCTTGGTCCTGCGGCGGGATCGCCAGGTAATTGACCGGCGCTACCCCCCGGTGCCTCCCGCGGGCCCTCCTGGCCGCCATAGGCAATTCGTATTACCATTACCCGTGCGCCCCGTTCGGCCCAGACGCGCCGCGGGCCGGTGGCTGGCGTCTCGCCAACTCTTCGCGCAGCCACTTGGGCGTTATCCCCAGCGTCCGAAGGTCGAAGAAGCCCTGCACGATGCTCCCACCGCCCCGGCAGCGCAGCATGTGTAGGTAGTCGGTGATCGATACGAGGGCGTGAACAAAGAGACGCACCGCTTTGTCGAGAGGATCGATGCTCAATTCCCTCTGAAACGCCGCCTCGGCCCGACTGAACGCGCCCAGGCTGCAATGGCCGGGCCCTCGCCCGTAGAGAAAGCGGCGGTCGTACTCACACGAGGTGTTAAACTCGCCGTTCCAGAAACTCGCTTTGAACATCAATCCGCGATCAGGGTGCATCTTGGGATCGCCGTCCATTACATTCCCCCTTTACGCCGCCACTGGTGGCTGCGCAGGCCTGGCCGTGGCGCGCGCCGGCGGGCAGCCCGGCGCGTCGTGGTACCAGGGCCCCGGGTGATCGCGCTGCCAGGCCGCCTTGAGGGCTTCAATGCGTGCGTGCGCCGCCTGAACCTCTGCGGCCCACTCAGCCGGCGTGTATCCGTCTTGTCGCTGCCACTTTGGGTAGCGGTCCTCGTTCGTCGTCATGGTGTAGTCCTTTCTTGGTTCGATCGTTTACGGTTAGCCAGCACTCGCCGGCCGGTCAAGTCAACTCAAACTCGGGCTGCCGATCCGGTGGCGTGATCGGCGACGTCTGGCCGTGCCGCGCAATGTAAAGTTCCGCCCATGCGACCAGGCAGGCCAACGCGGGATCGTCGCGATGCGCCACGATGTGGTGCGCGGCTTCGAGGTTCGACTGTTGGGTGCATAGCCAATGCCTCACGACGTCGCTTCCTTCGTACCTGGGCGCGACATGCCGAAGCTGCAAAGCCTCGCCTGCGGCCTGATCCGTTCTTGCAGGTGTGTCATCAAGTCGAAGATCGTCTTCGGCGTGCACCAAGTTTTGTTGAAGATCTGGAACAGCCAGTCGAGGACCGCCGCGCTGGACTCGCAGCGATCCAGGTCGACGTAGTAGACGCCCGTCCGGTGTTCCAGCGTGTTGTTGTCGCGCCGATATACCCACTCGTTGGGTTCGGCGTCTGCCTTTTTGCGGGAACGCCGCATCGGTTGAAGTGCTGCAAGTGACATCGTTTCTCCTCACCGTTTACCAGCCGTTGCCGAAACTGCCGCCGGGTAGGTATCCGTGCCGTTTCTTCCGTTTTTTCCGGTGTGGGTCCTTCCCTTTCGGAAATAAAGGAAAGGAAGGAAGGAAAGGAAGTGAAAGACAGGTGGCCCTCCTTTTTTGGGTCTTTTCGGACCTATCCCTTTCGCCTTCAGTAACTTGCGGGCAACAAAAAGCCATTTCCGTTTTTACCAGCCCTTCGAGTTGATCGTTTTCACCTGCTGCAACGTGCGCAGCAGCCCTCTCTCCCAGCCGTATCGACGGCTTGCGATCTCCGTCAAAACGCCGGCCTGTCGCAACGTCGCAGCCTTGTAACGACCCGCGCGGTCTGTGACGCCCATCGCCTCAGCGATCTCTTTTGTGGTCATCGACTCCGCCTCGCCCAGTCCGAGATAAAGCCGATATGCCTCCTCCCACACGTCGGCTAGTGGGCCGGTGGCCACGTGGAACAGCCTTCCGTCCTCGCCGCGCGCATAAACGACAGGTACGCAGTCGACGTCGCGGCCTTGCATCAACAGCAGCCGTTCGGTTCGCGTGCGCGTGAAGGTCTGAAGCGCCAGCATGTCGTCTGGTGCGCCGCCGATGGCGAAGCTGCCGGCCATCGCGTTGAAGATGTTCTTGCTGGCGTGCGCGGTCGTCGCCATGTGGTGCTGCAACAGAACCGCCAGATGATGTTTTGCCGCGAACGCGTTCAGCATGGAGAGTTCGTTGTACTCGCTGGCCACGAAGTCCTCGCCGGCCTGGCGCCGGG
>JBEKHU010000792.1:0-2816 GCA_050012115.1 Bryobacteraceae bacterium
GCTGGGGCATAATGGCCGGGGGGCGTCAACCGGAGTTGAATTCCCACGTGATAGCCGGGCTGGAGCCTTCAAACAGCGTAGCAATCGATGACCTCAGACACGCGATCGATTTTGATAGCCTTTTATCAGTGTTCGGGCCTTCCTTTGCCATGATTTTCCTTGAAGCCCGGTCAGAAACTCGCTTCAATCGATTGCATGCGCGATTCCCCGCCTTTGACGCCTTTCAGGCCGCCGATTCGCACCCTGTTGAGAGCCTTATTGACAGCCTTAGACCCTGGGCCAGCTGCACGATATGTAACGACGATTCGCCGGAGCGGCTTTACGCGCAGTTGGACGAGTGGATCCTAACCCGAAGGATTGGAGAGCAGTCGTGAGTGTTTGGGTCGTAGTGGGGGGACAATTTGGTTCAGAGGGCAAGGGCAAGATCTCAGCGATCATTGCGCTTCAAGAAGAGATCGACGTCTGCATCCGGTGCGGCGGCCCGAATTCTGGTCACTCCTTTCAAGATCCGAACGGCGACCTTTTCTTGCTTCGCCAGTTACCAACCGGCGTTGTTCGGCCTCAGACTCGACTCCTGATCCCCGCCGGTGCCCTCCTCGATTTGGACATCCTGCGATCCGAGATGGAATCTCTGGACTTGGACTCCAGCCGCGTAGGTGTTGATCGAAATGCAATGGTGATTTCCCCCGCCGACAAGGAGACGGAACGGCAGCTCAAGCTCTCCGAGCGCCTGAGCTCAACCCTCTGCGGCGTCGGAGCCGCCGTCGCGCGCCGTGCATTACGAGCGTCGGACGTTCGGCTCGCATCGGATGCGGCGACAGAGCATGGGTGGCTCCGCCCATTCATCACCGAGGTTTCAGCCGAGGCGAACTTGGCTGTTGATCAAGGGAAGAAAGTTCTCATAGAAGGCACTCAAGGATCTGGGCTCTCTCTCTATCACTCCCTGCATTATCCGAAGGCAACTTCCCGCGATACCAACGTGGCTGGTTTTCTAAGTGAGGTTGGCCTGAGCCCACGACTTGTCTCCGAGGTCGTCCTGGTGTTCCGAACGTTTCCGATCAGGGTGGCGGGACCGCAGGCTGGCCCACTTCCTGAAGAAATCACGTGGGAGCGGCTTCAGGAGGAATCTCATTCGCCAGGTCCATTGCACGAGTACACAAGTGTCACTCACAAGCTGCGGCGGTTAGGACGGTTCCACTTGAGCGCAGCTGCGGCCGCCGCCCGGCTGAATCGACCAACCAAGATCGCGGTCAATTTCCTCGATTACCTTGATTATGAGAATCGCAGTGTCACGGATTGGAAACTGCTGACTCCAGGCGCCAAGGTCTTTGTCGAGAATCTTGAAAAAGTCTGCTGTGCTCCAGCTTTGTATTTGGGTACCGGCCCATGCTTGTCGGACAATGTCGTGCGCACGGCCACTGAGGCACCAATGACCCTCACAGAGCAGAATTGTGGATCTACGGTTGAACATATTGCTGCGGCTTGGGCGACGTAAGGTACCCGACTGCGTTGATTGACGTGCAGCGACGAGAGTCGTAAGAAATGAATATAGAATCTACCAAATCGCCGCGAGATTGCGAACGTGAGCGGCTAAATCAGTTCCCGGAAGTCGAGGCATCGGGAGTCCCAAGGCCGGGTGCGCTTTTGTCAGATGAAATAGAGCGGTGCTGTAAGGAGTTCTCCCTCATAAGCCCGTTCAGCCGGGACCAGTTAAAGCCCGCCTCATACAGGTTGACCGTCGGTTCCAGATTTAGCCTTGGGAGCAGACGACAGAGCTTGAACGATTCGGAAGAGATCAGAATACCGCCATTTCAGGTGGCTGTTATCCAAACCCGGGAGACGCTCAATTTACCCCGGAATATGATAGCTAGGTGGAACATCAAAGTTGCGCGGGCCTACGAGGGGCTGATCTGGGCCGGCGGGCCACAAGTGGACCCCGGCTACCAAGGCCACCTATTTTGCCCGATTTATAACCTCTCAAATAAGGAAGTTACTCTTGCGTACGGCGCTGAGATTGCCGTAATAGATTTCGTTACTACCACCGATTTTAGCAAAAATACAATAAAGTTTGAGCGACCGCCCAAGTCCCTGCTTTTTGAAGACTATCAGACGCCTCAGAGCGGTCTATCTGACGCTTGGGACAGAATCCAGAGCTTCGAGTCAAGAATTGAGAATATCGACACGAAGGTGACCGTTTATCTTGGCATTGTCCTAGCCTTTATCGGCGTCATTATTGCGGCTTTGGCGGTAATGGTGACTGCAAACCCACAGATGATTAAGAGCTTGAAGTTTTCTGATTTGCTGGCCCTTGCATTTTCTTTTATTGCGATGGGAGCGTCAGCTTGCGGGTGGATATGTATTCGAAGTCGGCCTCAGCGCGACGGTAAACTCGTCGCTTACGCCTGGGGAATGCTCTTGCTTGGGATCTTTCTGGGTGCGTTGGCCATGTATTTCGTCTTGCCACTCGCCAGTCGATAACGCTGTGTGCACGCGCGGGACTGTCGAAATGCGCGAGGGTACCTCCCAAACCGCCGCCACAGTTGCGTATTCAATCCTTGCAGGCTCGCCCGGCTCGCGGCCCTTTTGGTCTGCAGAAGAGGTCGCGCTGGATGTACTCAGCGCCAACGAAGCGGACGCGCCCCCTCTTTCAAATTCACACCAAATCGACTGTTGATTTCCTGGGAGCCCTCTACTCCTTCAAGAACTTTGGGGGACACCCAAAACCGGCCAATGAGGGACGGCTGAAATCCGGCCAACGAAATTGAAGCAGGACATTGACTGCGGCGGGAGGGGTACCCTCCGTCGATGTGAGCAAT
>JBEKHU010000793.1:0-2782 GCA_050012115.1 Bryobacteraceae bacterium
GGTTCCCACCCAATGATTGGAAACGCGAGCCTTGGTCGGCAACAGCGAACGGCAGCAGAAAAACAGAAACTCCGGGAAGGGTAAAAGCAAACCCCCATCCCTGCCCCGAAGTGTGCTCTTTTCCCATTGACGGACGCCGATCTCGTCATATATGGCGTTATCGGACAAATCACTCCCTCCTCGCGTGTGCCAAGCCCGCCCAGTCCCGGGCCCGGAAGTAGCCGAAGCCGCTACTAGTAGCGGCCTCGCTTTTCTAAGTAACTGATTTACAGGCGTTTATAAGCGCATGGCCGCTACAGCGTAGCGGCCTGGCTGCTTGCGAGCCTCGGCCATGCGGCTCCGGCAACGGCCTCAATTCGCCGGGCGCGGGCGCGGCGTGGCGTCGGCCGTGATCAGGCCCAGGCACCACTTGGTGGCTTCGAGCCACATCTTCTGCATGTCGGGGCGGTCCCACGACTCGGGCGTGTGGCCGAAGGTGGAATAGAAGACGCGGCCCTTGCCGTATTCCTTCATCCACGCCACCGCGAAGTCCTTGTCCGTGCGGTGCACGTTCTTGTTCGCCAAGTCGATCTTGTTCTCATCCAGGCGCATCAGCACGCGCACCTTGGCGCGCGAGAACAGCTCGCTCGGCTGGTAGATCTCGTCCCAGGTCTTGAAGGCCGGCGGGAAGTGCCGCACGATCGGGTTGGTCGGGTCCTCCAGGATCACCGGCGCCTCGAACGTGTTCCACGGGTGCGCGTTGAAATACGCGCCCGTCATTTCGCCGAACTCCGCCCATTTGTAGAACGTGTCGATGGCGCTGTGGACGCCCAGGAAGCCCTTGCCGTCCTCCTTGACGAACGCAATCAGCGCCGCCTTCTGCTCGTCGTCCATCTTGAGTTCGCCCGTGGTGTAGAACGCCACGGCGTCGAAGTAATCCAGGTTCTTCGCGTTGCCTTCCAGCTTCTTCTTGGTGATCAACTGAGTATCGGTCTTGATGTAGGTGTCCCACAACGCGGAGTCCCGGCCCAGTTGCCACAGCGTCGCCATGGCCTGCGATGTGGCGTCGTGCTGCCAACCTTCTACCGCGCCGATCACAAGCAGCCGTTTGCGTTTCTGTTGCGCCTTCAGCGGGCCCGATAGCGGGGCGCTCAGCCCCAGCAGAACAAACACAGCGGTCAGGATTCGAATTGCTTTCATGGTTCAAGTCTCGCTGGCGGTCATCATATCACCCGGCCCCGGCCCGCCGCGCCGCGGCGAAGCCGGCCCGCCCCGGCTAAGTGATTGATTCCTATACCGCTCCAGCCATAGAAAAAGCCTCTCGCCCTTATCAATTCTTTCTGTACAGGCGGCTCCGGCCCGCGATGTACGATGTTGTAAACCCCCGTCCGGTTTGCCATACCCCAGAGGAGTACTGTTCCCGTGTTGTGGAAAACATGTCTTTTCCTTTTGACCTCAGTTGCTCTGAACGCGCAGGTGGCGGCCAACGCCGAGGCCCGCTTGAAATCGCTGGAGGACGCCACGCGGGCGGCCCAGTCGTCGGGTGACAACGCCTGGATGTTGGTCAGTTGCGCGCTCGTCCTGTTCATGACCGGCCCCGGGCTGGCTTTGTTCTATGGCGGTCTCGTTCGGCGCAAGAATGTTCTCGGCACCATGATGCACAGCTTCGTACTAATGGTTCTCGCCACCATCCTGTGGGCGGTGGTGGGCTACAGCCTGGCCTTCGGCGAGGGCAATCCGTTCGTCGGCGGCTTCCAATACGCCTTCCTGCACGGCGTCGGCGCGGCGCCCAACGCCGATTACGCCCCGACCATCCCGCACCTGACCTTCATGGCCTTCCAATTGATGTTTGCCATCATCACGCCGGCGCTGATCTCGGGCGCCTATGCCGAGCGCATGAAGTTCTCGACGATGCTGGTCTACACCACCCTGTGGATGCTGGTGGTCTACTTCCCCATGGCGCACATGGTATGGGGCAAGGGCGGGCTGCTCAACGCCTCGCTGGGCGGCCGCATCCCGTGCCTCGACTTCGCCGGCGGCACGGTCGTCCACATCACCTCCGGCGTCTCGGCGCTCATCGCCGCGCTGGTGCTGGGCCCGCGCACGGGCTACGGCCGCGAGCCGATGAAACCGCACAACCTGGTGCTCAGCGTCATCGGCGCCTGCATGCTGTGGGTGGGCTGGTTCGGTTTCAACGCCGGCAGCGCTCTCAACGCCACCGGGCTGGCCTCCAGCGCGTTCGTCGCGACGCACTTCGGCGCGGCCGCCGCCGCCGCCGGATGGATGCTCGCTGAATGGTTCCACAACGGCAAGCCCAGCATGCTCGGCGGCATCTCGGGTTGCGTCGCCGGGCTGGTCGCGATCACGCCCGCGGCGGGCTTCGTTGAGCCCATGCCGGCCCTGGCCATCGGCTTTCTGGCTGGTTTGTGCTGCTTCTTCATGGTCAGCATCGTAAAGATGAAACTGGGCTACGACGATTCGCTCGACGCCTTCGGCGTGCACGGCGCGGGCGGCACATTGGGGGCCCTGCTCACCGGCGTGTTTGCCTCCAGCCTGGTCAATCCGATCTTCAAGGACGCCTCCGGCCGGACGCTCGCTTCGGGGCTGATCGAAGGTAACTTCGGGCAGTTGGGCCACCAGGCGGCCGGGGTCCTGATCGCGCTCTCTCTCGGCGCGGCGGGCAGCTTCGTCTGCCTCAAAATTGCCGCCGCGCTGTGCGGGTTGAGGCCGAGTTCCGAACAGGAGGAGGACGGCCTCGACCTCAGCACGCACGGGGAAGAAGGCTACAATCTGGAGTCGTAGC
>JBEKHU010000794.1:0-2715 GCA_050012115.1 Bryobacteraceae bacterium
CCTTAATGTTCGTAACTCCAATCATTGCAACAGATCCACCGTGGCCTACGGTGCCGCATGTTAATGTGCGTCAAAATGCGCGTTGAATTTCAATAACTCCTTTGTTTGCCTCAGATCCACCGTGAAGCACGGTGGCAATCGCGCAAGTCCTTTAGAACTAAGTACTTACACGCTTGGTGCGGGCGCATGCGCGGCGCAATACGGCTAAGTCCTTTAGAAAACCGTAGTTACACGGAAACGCAAAAAGACGGTGTTTTCACGGTAAAAACACGGTGAAATACGGTGTTTTCACGGAATCCAGATTCCGGAGGGCATGGCGGAGTTGGCAGTTTCGGCATCGCGGTATTGGCCGGTGAACTTCTTATTCACGCCGTCGGCGGAGCCGTACAGGCTGCCGCGGCTGTCGACGCCCGCCGGGATCTCGTCGCCGAACGGCACGTAGTCGTGGAGGGCGAGCGGATTGCCCGAGGCGTCGGTCGTCATGCGCGTCGAGCCGAGGTGGTCGGCCGTCAGGTACTCGGTCCCGTGCACCGGCGCGAGCTGGGTGGAATCTTCCGCCGCGAGCTGGCCCTGCGCGTCGTAGACGAAGTTCGTCGTCGCGAGGCCCGTCGCCTTCTGCACGCGCCGCCCTTCGCCGTCGTAGCTGTACGAAGTGGTGGTGCCCGACAGCGTGCTGCCAACCATCCGGTTCTCGCCGTCGTAGGCGTAGGTGTAGCCGCCGATGGTCTCGCGCAGCTGCATCACCATGACCTTCCTCTACCCGCGAACGCCCTTCGGACGCTGCGGTCAAAGGAAACAGGATTTGAGCATACCGCCCCTGTATTCGCTGTCCCCGAATTGAACGTCAGCGAGCGTGGCCAACGCGCGGAACGGAGCACGGAGGTCGTACCTTCAATTGTGAAACAAGGTCAGCGGCTCCTGGATAGTAGAAGTTCACGAAAAACCAGCGTCCCTCCTTATGTAAGAATGCAGCAGTGAGGTCAGGCTTGTCACTTCGCCTGCCACGCTCTACACGGTAGATTTCTGCTCGGAAGTAATCACCGGATCTAGTAATCTGCCCGACTTCATACCGCTCAGCCGGATCCTGTGAGTATAGGAAGGGGTCGAAATCAAGCCCAACCAACTCGTCGCAACTGGCCTGAGCGGCAGCATCTTCTTCGATCATATGTGCGAGTGAGGGGCTAAACGCGGAAGTTCTTAACCTGATTGCCTTCTCCCAAGACCGACGTATCTTTTCATTCTGTGCGAGAGGGGCATACCAATTATAAAACGATTCGACGAATTCTCGTGAGGTCTTATGTTCATTTTGAATATGCCCCTTTTTCTCGGCCATGAGACACGGCATGACCAAGAGGGCGGTAATACAGTAGAGTATAAGCTTATAGGCTTTCATTAGGTGTTGCCTCTTCCACAAAGAGCGTTCACCGTGGTCTCTGCGATTGACCATAGGTGGTATTGTGGGCGCAGTGACATTTCTTGACAATTACTCTTGGAAGCGGTAAATACTAACTCCACCTTCGTATCCTTGACGAGGGCTGAAGGTGCGTTGAAATGTGTCGGAAACCCACTGTTTTCCGTTGTATATTTGCATGTGCCCAGATGTATTTCGCTTTTCTCCTCCCGGAAAGATCGCTATGTCTCCTTTCCGAGGATTGTAGCCTTCTGAAAGGGAAAGGGGACGTCCTGATGCGTCCCAGTGGGATTTTCTCCTCGTTGAATCTGGTCTTCGGCAAATGGATTCTATGCGCACCTGCCTTTAAGTGATTGACCAGCATGCTGCTTCAGTATGAGAGAGTTGTTTCGGAGCGTCCAGTGCGTTGTGCGCGTTCACGCTCGATTCGCTGTGCCCTCGGGTGCGTAACCGGCGGGTGAACCCTCAACCGTCCTGCAATCAGCATTTCAGAACCAATCCGCTGGAGCGGGTCCGGTATAAACGGCAACAAGATCCCGGAGGGACACATCAGGACGTCCCCTTTTCCGGAGGGACACATCAGGACGTCCCCTTTTCAGGACGTCCCCTTTTCGGGGACGAGCGTTGCCACCGCTGGTTCGCCGTGCGAGGCAGCGTGAGAATGCCGCATTGCAGCGTGCGCGGAGCGCGATTTTACCGTGAAAACACGGTGTTTCACCGTGTTTGAACCGTGAAAACAGCGGTTTTTCACGGTGCCGTGCATCTACGGTGATCTAAAGGACTTAGCGGCACGGCGCTGCAAATACGCGCACACCAGGCGCGTAAGTACGGTGATTTAAAGGACTTACTCGATTTTTACGGTGCTTCACGGTGGATCTGTGGCAAATAAACGAATTACGCGAATTTGACGCGCATTTTGGCGCACATTAACATGCGGCACCGGAGGCCACGGTGGATCTGTTGCAATGATTGGAGTTGCACACATTAAGGTGCCACATTAACACGGTTCACCGTGCGTCACGGTGGATCTATTGCAATGATTGGAGTTACGCACATTAAACCGCGCATTTTTGCACGCGCACCGTGCGTCACCGTGTATCTACGGTGATCTAAAGGACTTATCGAAAATTCACCGTGATTTGCCGGAAACCGTGTTTTGCGTCGTTCTTGAGGTGATTTGCCGGAGCCGGAGCCTATGGAAATGACGGGCCGTGGAAGGGAGTGGAAATCGACCTTGAGGGGTTGGCGAAAACACGGGTGACAGACGGCTGAAGTCCACACGGCGCAGAGGACTCAGAAGGTGA
>JBEKHU010000795.1:0-2576 GCA_050012115.1 Bryobacteraceae bacterium
CAGGCGCTCGCGGTGCAGTCGGCTCAAGTCCTGGGACTGAAACACGCGCCGTCCGTCCTTCTGAAGATCCCGAAGGGCTGTGAGGGAGGCCGCGAGTTTTTCATTGGGAGCTGCCATGGGTATACCTTGCTGTTCCGGACGACTCCAATCTTTTGGTGCCGTGCCTATACAAGCATATCATGCCGTGCGCTCACAAGCAATTATTGCCGTATGGACACAAGCGAATAATGTCGCATGAACACAAGCTGATGATGTTTACACCAAAATAGTATTAAATATTTCAATAACTTATGTAGGCTACAGGGCCTTGAGCATGAAGCGTAGATTGGACGTTGAAACCGGTTTTTGTGTACGCCCGCCTAGCCGATCCGCAAGTCCCAGTAGGGTGCCGCAGGTAGATCGCCAGCATCACAGGCAACAATGCGAGCGAAAGCAAGCAACATTGACCAGACCGGGACCAGCATCATCGTCAACACAACAACAACATCATCATCACCACCACCAGCAGCACGACGACGACAACGACGCCCACAACGGCGTCAACGACGAGGAACAACGACACGCGCCACCACCGCGCGAGCGAATCGGAGTTGGACAAGATTCGGCCTCAGTTGCGATCTGCTCAAAGGGTCGCCGATGAGCAGTTGCCTTGATCGGAACCTGCGCTTCCCGCACGAGCATGGCGCACGTTTCCTATGAGATTTGCCCCTGTTCTTGCGGCCGCTCTGTTCCGAATCTCGGTCGAAGCCCATCATTGGACATCCGCTCTTCCGCTAAGCCGCCTTATCGAGAACGCCGTTCGCTTGACGTGTAATGGGCAAGTCGGGCACTAACCGGCCCGGGATTACTCTCGGGAAGTCGGCTTTGGTCCGCTGATGCACGTCACAACTGCCACCCGTCCGTGTCACGCCCATCTTGGGAATTGACTGCTTGCGGGCCTCCTTCTCAAGTGCATCGCGGAGCCTCTCAGCCTGCCTGCGGATCCTCTTCTCAAACCCGGCGCAGCCCCCTGTTCCGACGGATGTCCGAGACAGGACGCGGGCCGGGATGCGGACGCTCGTGGACTTGGGGATCGTGGCGCTCCGTGGGTTGACGGATCGGGCTTCGTTTTCGTCGCGCGGCGTGCCGACTGAGACTGGCCTTTCGGCCAGCCGAAGGGGGTCAGACCGTTACAAGTAGCGGCTTGAATCCGGGACGGTATCCTCAAACGCCGTTCGTCCCCCTCGCCTGCGTCTCCTCCCACGCCCCTCGTCAGCAGCCTGCCGCGAAGGCGCGAACGCGTGCGTTTGACGCCGCGGATCGAGCGCGGGCGCAGTAGCTGAATGCTAAAGTTTGGCACGTTTTTCCTCGTAACCTATTGATTCTTGGTTCAAAAAGTGCTAATTTTTAGCACTTTTTCGTTTTGGCGCAAGCGCCGCCCGGCCGCCAGGCGGAGGCGTTCTTGAGGGTCAGGAGTAGGGTTCGGCGAGGGTGGAAATGAGTCCCACGGGAAGGGTTTCAGCGCCCGTCTGAATTGCGGTCCGAGTGGACCGCGGATCCCCCTGCCGGCCCTGAGCGGCCATGCTGGAATGCGCCGGAGTCCTTCTACCGAACGGCAGACCGCTCGCGACTGGCGGCTGGCTTGAGCGCCAGCTTGCGGCCGAACAATCCGGCGCCGGCGAGACCCGCCCCCAGCAGCCACAGCGTCGACGGCTCGGGAGCCGACTCCGCCGGATCCTCAGGCTGTCCCAGGTCGAGAGAGCCGCCCGAGGGAAGGAAGTAGCTGCCGTCCGTACCCGACGACCCCGGATCATCGCCCTGAGATCCGTTGTAGCCCCACCCCGGAAAGGTTGTTGAGCCGAAAAGGCCTCCGGCATCGGCCGGAAAGAACAGCCTCGCGCTGTTGGCCGGAGAACCGCCCGCAAAGGAACTGGTCTGGCCCACACCCGAGCAAGCCGGCACGCCGCCGTTGTCGAGCACGGTCTGACAGGGGCCGGGGATGTTCCAGCCCGTTAGGCCGGATGAGCCAGGGTCGTTGTTGGGGTGAATCGAGCCGCCAAAGGCGGGCGCGAACAGCATGGGTACGCCGATCAGAGTAGCGGCGAGCAGGCGTTTCAGAAACACTTTCGACCCTCCTGAGACATAAGTCTGCATTGAGCCGCTTCCGGGGCAGACCTTGCCCCGTACAGCGGATCAAAACGGGAGAGTGTTGAAAAGAACTGCTGCCGGTGCTCGGCTCGATCCCTGTCGGCAACCGGCCGCTGCGGACTCTGAATCGGCCGCTCCGCGAAGCAAGACTCGTTTCGGCGGCGGCCTTCGTCTTCTATTTCTATTCGCATTGTATCCCGCTCTGCCCGCGGGTGTCGAGAGAAACCAGGCTTCGGGACCCCGCCGGGTTGCCCGAAAAGTACCAGTCCGGTACTGCCCAACCGCCGCGCGGGCAGCAGCCCGACTCGTACGGGAAATTCTTCCCGCCCCTCTAATCGTCCGCCGGCAACCGGCCGATCTAATGGGTGGGTTTGCCTGGAATGGCGCCACGTGAAGCACGTCTTCGGAAAAGCGTTTAAACGACATCGGGCGCGCGCAGTCGCCGCGTG
>JBEKHU010000796.1:0-2570 GCA_050012115.1 Bryobacteraceae bacterium
GGGAGTTTTCGATCACCGGCCCAGCGAAGCCGGTGCGCGCCGGGGAGCTAGACCGGCAGGACGCGGGCCGGCTGGCCGTTGCCGGCCGGGAGCGACAGGAAGATTCCGCGCTGCTGCAAAGCGACCGCGGGGGCGTGACCATGCGATACAAAGACGCCCGGACGCTGCGGCTCAAACCAGCCTGTAATGGCCGAAAAGGCCTGCACAACCGGGGAATTCCGATCCAGAGCCGCGCGTGCGCCGGCGGGTAAAGGGGCGGCACAAACGGCCAGGCCGGCGCAAAGCGCGGCCGGCAGAAGGAGTGCGACGAATTTTTGCAGAAGCATTGAGTGGGTTCCGGTCCGGACGCAAATCCGAAACTCCCATTATACGGGCACGCACCCGGGTATCAGGAAGCCTCTGGGATTAGATGGCGCCGCCGGGCGGGGCGGTTACAAGGATGTCTGCGAACCGAGCGAGCGGATGGCCGTGCGCAGCAGCAGTTCACGGTTGAGCATCCGCAGTTCCTCCCGAGAGGTGCGATAGCGGAACTGCGCGGAACACTTGTCGCAGTGATAGGTCGGGAGGTTCAGCACTCTCAGCATGCGCTCGAGGGGGGTTTTCGAGCGTGAGGGGTAAACATCGTGGCCATTGCACTTCGGGCACGTGATCAACATAACAGAGCCAGAATAGGTCGTAGCGGCATAGGCCACAAGTGGTCGTAGTACTAGTGTCGAGGCGAAGACGAGACGAAAATGACTAGAACTCACATGGGCAACCAGGGTCGCAGCGCGGTTGGGGGGATGGTCGCGCGGGAGAACTTGCGCGGAAAGGCGGCTGAGCGAGAGGCGGGCCGGGGAGGAGAGCATTGAGAGAGAAGGCGCGGACGGGAAGGCATGTGGAAGAATCAGGGTATGCGACCGAAGTTTCGAATCGGCCTGGCGCAGATGGCCTGTGGCGAGGATCCGAAAGAGAACCTGGAGAAGGCGGTCGCGCGCATCCGGGAAGCGGCGGGGCGCGGGGCGCAGATCGTCTGCCTGCAGGAACTGTTCCGCTCGCAATACTTCTGCCGGGAGGAGGATGCGACGCGGTTCGAACTGGCTGAGCCGATTCCCGGCCCCAGCACGGAGATCATTGGAAGGATCGCGCGGGAAACGGGCACGGTGGTGGTGGCGAGTCTGTTCGAGCGGCGCGCGGCGGGCGTGTATCACAATACGGCCGCCGTGCTCAACGCGGACGGCACGCTCGTGGGGATCTACCGCAAGATGCACATTCCGGACGACCCGCTGTACTACGAGAAGTTTTACTTTACGCCGGGCGATCTGGGCTTCCGGAATTTCGAGACGGCGTTCGGGCGGATCGGGGTATTGGTGTGCTGGGACCAGTGGTATCCGGAGGCGGCGCGGCTGACGGCGCTGCAGGGCGCGGAGATCCTGTTTTATCCGACGGCTATCGGCTGGCACCCGCATGAAAAGGAGCGCGAGGGAGCGGCGCAACTCGAGGCCTGGCGGACGGTTCAGCGGGGGCACGCGATCGCCAACGGGGTGTACGTGGCCGCGGTGAACCGCACGGGTTTCGAGGGCACACCGGAGAACGGCCTGGAATTCTGGGGCCATTCCTTCGTGGCCGATCCTTTCGGCACGGTCGTCGCGGAGGCAGCGAGCGACCAGGAAGAGACGCTGGTGGTGGAGTGCGACCCGGCGCGGGCCGAAGAGGTCAGGCGGAACTGGCCGTTCTTCCGCGACCGGCGCATCGACGCGTACGGCGGCCTGACGTCGCGCTGGCTGGGCGAGGCGTAGACGATCCATTCCGCGCTCAGCGCCTCATGTGCGTGCCGAGGGCGGCGCCGCGGGGCGTGAGGCAGGCCAAGGCAAGCTGAATCAGCCGCAGGAGTGGCTGGCCGGACCGGCTCCGGGCAGGCCATTCGAGGGATGCCGTGGCTGGACGGTGGGACTCGAGGTGCCCATCGAGCGTAGAACCAAAGTACTGTTCCAGCAGGGACCGGCGTTCTATGTTCAGGCATTGCAGGGCGGGGAATTCCCGGAAGAAATGCACTTTAGGGCCTGTAAAGCCGGTTTTCAGCAGGAATGCAGCCTGGAAAGGGGATAGTGTGGGTGGCCGCAGTCCTAGTCCTGTGAGAACTATTCCACGCACAATACGGGCAACTATGTACCAGGGTGTGCTCTAACGACTGTACCGCACAAATTGTGAGTTCCGGTTCATTGTTGTTCATCGAGCAAGGCGGGATCCTTAAGTTGTCGAAAGAGGATTCTTGAGGAGAAGGAAAATGGCGCTGCCAATCAGTTTCAGCGCAAATCTCAATGAAGGCCGCCGTGAGGGCGAACGGCGCAATCCGGGGCGATTTCCCATTGAACGCGATTTGCGATTTCGGATGACGAACAAGAAACTTGAGCTGGTCGGGACGGGCCGCACGGTGAACATGAGCAGCAAAGGCCTGCTGTTTCGCACCGAGGAGAGGCTGCTCACCGGCAAGCGGCTCGAGATGGCCATTAGCTGGCCGGCACAGCTCGACCACAAGTGCGCTCTGAAGCTGGTCGCGCGCGGCAGAGTGGTGCGCGCGGAACCGGGCA